>JACQFU010000271.1 GCA_016199905.1 Candidatus Wallbacteria bacterium | reverse complement strand
CCAGATCCTGCATCACCTTGGATGTCTTCTCCTCGAGCTCCTTCTGCCGGGCCGCGAGACCGTCTGCCGGCTTGCCCTCCTTCAGCCGTTTTTCCGTCTCTCGGCGAAGCTCATCCTGCTCCTTGGCCAGCTGTTCGACAGACTTGACCGCCCGCTGGATCTCCTGCTGCACCCGCAGTTTCTTGAGGCTGGCCAACACCCGATCGAGCTCGCGCGCATAGCGAGCCTTGTCGAAATCCTTCTGGACCTTGCTGATGTCGGAAGGCTCCAGCTTCGACTGGCTCATGAGCTGGCGCATTTGCTCCATCAGCTCCTTCATCCGGCCGTCGGCCACCTGATTGAACAGATCCTGAACCTCCTTGAGTTTGTCGAGCGTTCCGGCGTCGACCAGGTCGTTCTTCTGCATCTTGTCCAGGGTCGATTGCATCTTGCTGGAGACTTCCTCGGCGCGCTTCTTCAGCTCCTGCTGCTTCTTCGACAAGGTCTCCAGCTCCTGTCGCGTTTTCCAATCGACCTGCCCCTCCTGGCTCTTGATCTCCTTCAGCGCCGTGCCCAGCTTCTCGTCGATCTCTTTCTGCTTGTGGGCGAGGTCCTCGACGGTGGAGAGTTGCTCTTCCTGTTCGGAGGAGGCTTCTTTTGCAACGTCGGTCAGGAAAGGAATCCGGATGGTATAGGACTTGGAACGTCCTGCGTGCGGCCTGGGGCCGGGCATCGCGTCAGCGGCCTCGACGTAGTAGGTGACGACGTCGCCGGGCTGGAAGACCCGCTTCCTCAGCTCCCAGAGCTGTGACACGGTAAGTTTCTTCCCGTCGCCTTGCGGGATGGCGATGGTCTCGGTGTAGTCGCTCGAGAGGTAGGTGTACTCGAATCGCTGCGCCAGCGAGTAGTGCAGCGAAAGGTCCTTCACGCCATAGTCGTCGGTGGCGAACACCTTCAGCGGAATCGTGGTCATCTCGTTGACGCCCAGGGACAGGTCCTTGCCCGGCTCCAGCAGGTAGACGAGCGGTATCCGGTCCTCCACGGCCGTGATGTGGTAGATGGCGGGGCGGTTCGGAAACCCCTCGGGGCCCACCAGCTCGATCGAGTACGTTCCCGCCCTCTCGACATCAAAAGAGTGAGTGAACGCAGTGGCTCCACTGAGTCGAGCCGCGACCCTGCGGTGCGAATCGAAGACGAGCGTGGCCGAAGTGAGAGGGGCGGTGGCCTCGCCGCTCAGCGTCACCTTGGTGCCCACCGGGGCCACGATGTCCTTGGAGCCTTGCTCCTGCGTATCGTCCTTGAGGCCGGTGTAGGCCGGATAGTGATACAGCAGCGCGAACTCCTTCACCTGCGGAGGGCGCACGATGGTGACGTGGTAGGCGCGACTGCGGAAGGGTCCGGCCTCGAAGCGATAGTCGAAACTCTCCGTCAACCCCGACAACGTGGCGCCGAAGGCCTCGCCGTCGTGGCGCAACTCGACAACCTCCTGGGTGGTTCCCTTGAGCATTCTCGGAAAGCGCTCCGTACCGGCCAGTTTCAGCTTGACCGTCAACTCGCTCCCCTCGGCCAGGCGGATGTCGCCCGGAGTGACCCGAAACTCGACGGGGCCGGCCGCTTCCTGCGTCGTGAAAGGATGGGCATACCGGGCCGCGATGTAGCCGAGGGCTTCGTGCCCCCAGAAACCGGCAGCCAGCGCCGCAAGTGCGCCCCAAGCCAGCCGTCTCGCGTCACGCCGCACCTCGAACCGATCGGCGAGCGCGCCGGCATCCAACTGCGTCGCGAGCTCGGCGGCCGAATGGGCACAGGCCTCCACGAGCTCACAGGAGTAACCGAATCGCTCCGCGTCCCGGGAGGCGCCCAGCTCCACCGCCGTCACGAAGGTGCTCCGGAAGGGCCGCTCGGAACGAAGCTCGATCTCCACCGCAAGCGTCGAGGCCGTCTCGCGCCGAAGCCACCGAGCGGCCAACCGCACGAGCAAGGTCCCCAGGAGGGCGGCGTAAACCGCCCCGGCAGAGGCACGCACTTGCGGCGGAAGACTGCACGCGTAATCGATCGCGAACAGCAGCGCCCCTCCAGCAAACACGGCCGCGCCCATGAGCGCTGCATCGGCCGCCAGACGCACGCGAGTCTTCGCTCCCGCGTAGCTCTCGAGAGCGTTTTTCAGCAGCTCATGGGGTTGGGACATGGGGGGAGATCAGCATAACATGCGCAGGGACCAACAAGGCTATACTGATATACACATATGCGTCTATAATCACACCAATGCGTGACACCCGCGTGCCAGCAGCTGTTAGGAGAGCCCTCCCCGCCTCTTTTGCCCTCGCGCCGCAACGCGTCACTCCGTGGTACAATGGGTGATTCGCTCGGAATCGAGCACGTCATGGAAGCTGTAACCCACATATCGATCTCGCGCGCCGTCCGGGAGTCGCATTTCTCGACGCGGGAACTCTGCGTGATGGGCGCCGCAGGGGCTGCGTCTTTCCTGCTTCAGACTTTCCTGAAGTTACCGACGCCCTTCGCCGACTTCCTCAAGTACGACCCCAGCGACGTGCCGCCGATCCTTTGCGCGCTCGCGATGGGCTCGGGAGCAGGATTCCTGACGGTGCTGATGCGGGTTCTCCTGAAGCTGACCATCTTCGGCGGCGACCCGATCGGACTATGCATGAATCTGGTCGCCAGCGGCAGCTTCGCCACCGTGGCCGGAGCCCTGGCACGCTATCCCACGGACCTGAAGACCCAGGTGCGCGCGATGGCCGCAGCCACGGCCGTCATGACGGTCGTCATGATCCCCGTCAATTACTACGTCCTGCGCTTCGGCAACTACGTGCCCGAGGGCCAGATTGTGAGCACTCTCTGCCTGGGCATCACGCCATTCAACGTGATGAAAGGCGTCACGAACAGCCTGATCGTGATTTCCCTCTGGCAGCACCTCAAGGCTTCGATGAAGCTCTGAGCTCCGCGCTCAGTGCGCGGTTGCCTTGATCGGGTTGGCCACGGGGGAACCGTCGGCCGCCGTGGAGGTCACTGGGGCCGGCGCGGGCGCTGGGGTCGGGGCGGCAGGCGCCGCGCCCGGCGGGTTGGCCAGCTGGCGCCGATAGCTTGCGAGAGCGTTGGTCGCCGCCTGGTAGGCGTCGAAGGCTGCTTGCCTCTTGGCGACGTCGGCGGGGACGGCCGTCATAGAGTTCATGTACGCCTGGTAGGCGGCCTTGTAGTCGGCCTCGAGCTTGGCCGAATCGACAGCCGGCGCTGCGGGGGTCGCAGTCGTCTTGGCGCTCGTGGTCGTAGTCGTCGTGGTGGTCGACGTGGTCTGAGTGAGCGTGGTCGGGCTGGCCGGAACAGTCGTCGTCTGGCGCTTGTCCTGCGATGCGTCGTAGCGGCCGTTCTTGTCGTAGCCGGCCCGGTTGAAACCCTGGCGATTGAAACCTGCCGTGTCGTAGCCGTCCTTGTCGTAGCCCTGGCGGTCGAAGCCCTTGCGGCTGCGCCCAGTCTTGTCGAAACCGGCCCGGTCGTAGCCGTCCTTGTCGTAGCCCTGCTGGTCGAAGCCGTCGCGAGTGCGCCCGTCCTTGCCGTAGCCGAGCTTGTCGTAACCCTCGCGGTTGTAGCCGCTGTGATCGTAGCCGTTGCGATCGAAACTCTGCCGGTCAAAGCCGCCGACGTCGAAGCCCTGGGGGTCGTAGCCTTCCCGGTCGTAGCGAGGCACGCCGCCCGGACCGTAACCGCCCGGACCGCCTTGCGGGTTGCCCGAGTCGCCGCTGCCGCCGCAGCCCGCGAGCAATAGCGGGCTGGCCACAATCAGAATCGCCAGTATCCACGTCCGGGTCATGAGTGCCCTTCCTCCTTCACTCTCCGGGCATGCCGGAGAGGGTCTGTTCTTCTCGTTGTCCACTACCGATTTCGAACGGCGTTTGTTTCAGCCCGGGATTGAATCTGTTAGACTCTGCCTCGATGTCTGAGAGCGACCGCAAAACCCTTGGCGAACGTGTCCGAAGCAAGTCCGAGGGCCAGGCCCGGGCCCACAGCGATATGTCGCTGGTGCGAGACAACCTCCGCTCCAATCGCGGCCGGTTACGATGGCTGTTCTCGCTCAGCGGATTCATGCTGGTCTGCTTCGCGATGGTCCTCGTGCCCCTCACGATGGTCATCCAGCAGAAGTATCTGGGCGATCTTCGCGACTGCGACGATGCCCGCGCCTTCCTCAACGCCGCCCTGGGAATGTGCACGATCCTGGTGCAACT
>JACQFU010000270.1 GCA_016199905.1 Candidatus Wallbacteria bacterium | reverse complement strand
GGCGCGCCCGCCACCGCCTGCGACGCCGCGCGCAGCAGCACTCCCTGTGCGAGATCCCCGGACATCGCAACGATCAGCGTCGGCCCCGTATCGCGGGCACCTGCCGGCACGCAGGTCAGGGCCGCAGCGAAGAGGACGCCGGCAAGAGATCGCCTCACTTCGCCCCCTTTCCGAAGACGTAGCTCCAGATGCTCTTGAACCACGAGACGCTCTGGGAGCCGCAGCACTTCTTCTGTTTCTGGCCGCTGCCGCACGGACAGGGGCCGTTGCGATCGATCTTCTGCGCCCGTGCGGGCTCGTTGGGGAAGTAGCTCCCTCGAGTCGTCAGGACGGGCTTGATGTTGGGTGCCTTTTTTCCGGAACCGCTCATTTCAACTCCCCGATCGCGTCAGCTCGACGCGAGCATCTCCTTGGCCAGCTCCAGGCTGACGTCGGATCTCCCTCCCAGCATTCGTGAGATTTCTTCGGTCCGGGCCGCGGCCTCGAGCCTCTCGACGGCGACCACCGTGCGATGCTTGACCGGCCGCTTGCGGACCGCGAAGTGTGTGGCGCCCCGGGCCGCGATCTGGGGCAGGTGGGTGATGCACAGGCACTGGCAGCGGCGCGAGACCTCGAGAAGTTTGGCGGCGACGTTGGTGGCGGTTTCGCCGCCGATGCCGCTGTCGATCTCGTCGAACACCATGATGGGGACGGCCTCGAGAATCGCAAGCGAGCTCTTCAGCGCGAGCGTGACCCGCGAAAGCTCCCCGCCGGAGGCAATCTTGACCAGCGGCAGCAAGGGTTCTCCGGGATTCGTGGAGACGAAGAACTCCGCGCGCTCCAGCCCGGCGCGGTGCACCTTGAAGCCCTTGCCGTCCAGACGAAGATCGCCTTCGCCGGGGACGGCGTCCTGGCTGAGCGCCACCTGGAACACGGCTCCCCTCATCGCCAGGTCGGCCAGTTCGCCGGTAACTTTCTTCTCGAGCATCTCCGCAAGACGCTTGCGACGCCGAGTGAGCTCCGGCAGGTCCTTGGCCAACTCCTTCGAGAGTGACGAGAGCTCTCGACTCCACTGCTCGCGACTCTGCTGTTGCGTGCCCATCTCGCGGAGCCGGCCCGCGATGCTGTCCCGCTTCGACAGTACGTCCTGGCAGGAGCGGCCGTAGAGCCGCTTGAGCCTGTTGATCTCGGAGAGCCTGTCCTCGATCTCCGAAAGCCGCTCGGGCCGAGCGGCGAAGTCGATCAGGTAGCCCTCGACTGCGGAGCGCACCTCCTGCAAAAGATAGAAGGCATCCGTCAAGTTCTTCGACGCCGGCTCCATCTTCACGTCGGCGGCCGCAATCTCGCCCAGCTCGTCGCGCCAGCGCGCCAGCATGCGGAGGACCTGGTGCCCCTCCTCTCCAGCCAGCGACTCCTCCATCTCCGCAAGCGATCGGCGAATCTCCTCGGAGCGCGAGAGCAGCTTCCACTCCCGCTCCAGCTCCTCGTCCTCGCCGGCACGCAGCCGCGCGGCGTCGAGCTCCGCCAGCTGCGCCGCCAGCAGTTCTTCCTCCTTGCCGCGCTCGTGCTCGCTCCTCTCCAGCTCCTCCAGCCGGCGGCGCGCCTCGCGCAGCAGCGCGATCTTCCCCATGGTCTTCTCCAGGAAGGCCCGGAAGGCCCCGTCTCCGAAGGCGTCCAGGATCTCCAAGTGGTTCGCCGTCGACAACAGCCGCTGGTGCTGGTGCTGGCCGTGGATGTCGACCAGCAGGTCTCCCAGCTCCTTGAGGCAGCCCAGCACGGTCTGGCGCCCGTTGACGAAGCAGCGGTTCTTGCCGCTGCGCGTCATCTCGCGGGCCACCAGAAGCCCATCGGGGTCCGCAGACAGTCCATGGTCCGACAGGCATGCCTCCAGGCGCCGATCCTCGCCCGTCTCGAAGAGCGCCTCCACGTAGGCCTGCTCGCAGTCGGCGCGGATCATCTCCGCGCTGGCCCGCTCTCCGAGCATCAGAGCCAGCGCGTCCAGCACGATCGACTTGCCCGCGCCGGTCTCGCCCGTGAACACGTTCAAGCCCGGGCCGAACTCCAGACGCAGCTTGTCGATCAGCGCGAAATCCTGGATGGTCAGGCTGCGCAGCAACTCGCTACCTCCAGACCAGGCAGCGGGCGCCCGAAAGGTTCGAGGGCGCGGTCTTGGTCACTTCCAGCTGCCAATCCTTCGGCCGCTGCGGCGACACTATCCAGAGGCTTTCGGCGCTCACGAAGGCGATTTTCTGGCCCCCCGGCGACCATGCCACCGGCCCCAGCGAACCGGACGCAAAGGAGCTGACGTCCAGTGCGGGTCTGCGCGCGTCGCCGGCGGGCGAAACGAACTTGATGGAACCCGCGTTCTTCGACGCGTACGCGATCCACTTCCCATCGGCCGACCAGGAGGGCGCATTCTTCACGACATCCGTGGCCGCATCGCTGGTCAGGACGGTGCGCTGGGCGCCCGCCCCGACCACTATCCGCCAGATCTGGCCACCATCCGTGCCCACCGCGATCTCCTGCTGATCCTTGCTCCAGGAGGGCGCCGAGAGCTGCTCCGACGACGAGGTTGTGAAGAGGTTGAACGGCTGGGGTTGGGCCTTGTCCGTGCTCAGCGGGCCAATCCAGATCGACTTGCGGTCCGTCGTCACGGCGGCGTACCGCGTGTTGTCGGGGGAGACGGCGAGGTCGGCCAGCGAGCCAGGCGCTTGGCCCAGACTCTGGGTCTGGGGCGCGCCGAGATAGTTCCGCATCAGCTCGAGTCCTCCCGAGGCCGCCACGATTCCCGTCTCCCGATCCGGACCCATCCCGAACGCGTCGATTCCCACCCGAACGTCCGACGCCTGCATCCCGGTGTCCATGGAGAAAACGCGCGCCGTCTGGCTCACGACGCACGCGATCAGCCCCAGGTTGTCGTAGGTGTCCATCAGGTCGTCGGCGGCGCGGGTCAAGTCGGCGGTCTCCGTCGAGCCCTTGACGTCCGTCTCCAGGACTCCGTCGGGCCCGCGGCTCAAGATGCGGCCGAGGAACGGATCGATGACGTACTCCGCCGCCCATGGGTCCTTGGGCACCGCGGAGAGGTACCGCCCGTAAAGCGCGCTGGCGTCGTTGAGACCATAGGGAGTCTGGAAGTGGTCTTCATTGTAGAGCCGGAGCGCCTCGCGCAGCAGCCGGAAGTCCCGCTGGCACGCCACCTTCTTGGCGTTGTCCGTCTCGCCCAGATAAGACATGAAAGCCGTGATCGAGAGAATCGAGATCATCAACACGGCGATCGTCAACTCGGCCAGCGAGAAGCCACGGCGGGTGCCCGCGACCTGTGCTCCGAGTTGTGCCATCGTGCCGCCAGTCTCCGTTCCAACTCCTGGCCCAAAGCCTCTATTCAAACTTACGACGCAAGTACTCCGCGAGCGTCGCGATCGGGATTCTCTCCTGCTTCATCGAATCGCGTTCGCGCACGGTGACGGCGTTGTCGTTCTGCGAGTCGAAGTCGAAGGTCACGCAGTAAGGGGTCCCGATCTCGTCCTGGCGGCGATATCGGCGGCCGATGGCGCCGGCCTCGTCGTAGAAGGCCCGGAACTCCTTGCGCAGAGACTTCGAGAGCGCCAGCACCGGCTCCGCCAGCTTCTTGGACAGTGGGAAGACGCCAACCTGCACGGGCGCGATCTTGGGAGACAGGTGCAACACCACCCGCTCCTCGCCTTCCTCGAGCTGCTCCTCGTCGTAGGCGTCGGCCAGCAGCGTCAGCAGCGTTCGATCGACCCCGGCGGAGGGTTCGATGACCACGGGAACGAAGTGTTCCTTGGACTCTTCGTCGAAGTAGGAAAGGTCCTTGCCGCTGAACTTCGCGTGCTGCTCGAGATCGTAGCTGCCCCGGTGGGCGATACCCTCCAGTTCCTGCCATCCGAAGGGAAATTCGTACTCCACGTCGAAGGCTGCCTTGGCATAGTGCGCCAGCTCGTCCTTGGTCTGTGGCCGCAACCGCAGCTTCTCTTTGCGTACGCCCAGCCCCACGTACCAGTTGAAACGCTCCTGCACCCAGTGCTCGAACCACTGCTGGTCGTCTTTCGGGGAACAGAAGAACTCCATTTCCATCTGCTCGAACTCCCGGGAGCGAAAGATGAAGTTGCGCGGCGTCACCTCGTTGCGGAAGCTCTTGCCCATCTGGGCGATCCCGAACGGAACCTTCTTGCGCGAAACCGTCTGCACTTGCTTGAAGTCGACGAAGATCCCCTGACAGGTCTCCGGGCGCAAAAAGGCGACCGACGCGCTGTCCTCCACGGGCCCCACGAAAGTCTTGAACATCAGGTTGAACTTGCGGGCCTCCGTCAGCTCGCCGCCGCACTCCGGACAACCCGTCGCGGGAGCTTTGGGGCCTTTCTCGGCGCGGTACTCGTCGAGCTTATCGGCGCGAAAGCGGCTCTTGCACTTCTTGCAGTCGACCATCGGGTCGGCAAAGCTCTCGACGTGCCCGCTCGCCTCCCAGACGCGGGGATGCATCACGATGCTGCTGTCGATCCCGACCACGTCCTCGCGGTCGTGGACCATCGACTTCCACCAGTACTCTTTGATGTTCTTCTTCAGCTCCGCCCCCAGAGGGCCGTAATCCCAGAAGCCGTTGATGCCGCCATAGATCTCGCTGGAGGGAAAGATGAACCCCCGGCGCTTGCAGAGTGAAACGAGCTTTTCCATCAGGTTGTCGACCGTCTTCGTCATCAGGTTTCGGTCCCTTCGGCCATCGGCGCGCCCAGGCGCGGCACGGCCATCAGAAATCCCAAGAGCGCCCCTTGCAAGAAGGTCTGCCCGGGCCCGGCGAGGGCATCCGGAGGCAGCTGAGTCAGCCCGAACCCGAGCCGAGCCAACCAGGCCCAGAGAGCTGTGGAGAGCGAGAGGTTGTAGACCATCTGCCCGGGAGCGCGCCGGGCGGAATACGACCCGGCGAGCGTGACCAGGTATCCGAGCAGTCCGAAGTAGAAGAACCGTGTCAGCCAAACCCCCGCGCCTGCCAGGGCGCTGTCCGCGGCCGCAAGCGCCAGGGCCGCGCCCGCTCCCGAGCCGATCGACTCGGGGCCGGCCAACGCCCAGGCGTCCAGTCCGGTCGGTGGCAGCGGGGACGGCCGGTCGCTTTCCCCGCGGCGTTCCTCGACTCCGGTCAGCTCGCCAGCCGCCTCGAGACCGTCCGCATCCCGACGGCGCAACCACGCACTCACGCCGATCCCGACAGAGGCGCCCAGCGGACCCAGTACCCCCGCCGGTCCCGACCCCAACACGAGCAGCGCGCCGCTCACGCACGCGCCCGCGATGGCCATGGCTGCAGTCGGCTGCACCTGGGGAACAAGCACTCCTATCGTCGGTCGAAGGGCACGGATCGCGGGGCCGCTCTGCCTTTCCCCGCCGGAATGGCCCCGCCGCCGCGATTTCGCCGATGATAACATGGTAGGCCGACAGGCTGGAACAGCGCCGGCGACCCTGCGGCGCTCGGGCCTGAGGTGAACCGATGAAGACCACTCGATTGACGCTGACACTCCTGGCTTGCGCGCTCCTGGCTCCGCTCCTGGCCGGGACGGGCACCGCGCCTCTCTCGGATTCGCTCCTGGGCTGGTCGGCGCGACTGCTGGAGCTGGCGCGTGACCGCGGCGCCGGTTTCCTCTCGCTCTCGCTGGCGGTCGACACGAGCCCGGGGGCCGCAAACGAACGCGCCCAGGTCGAGATTCGCACCTCCGAACGGCTGCACAAGTTCGGGTCGTTCCTGGCCATGGCGAGCGGGCCCTCCGATAGCCATCGGGCCAAGGATCGCACGTGGACCATCCGGTTCCCGGTGGCGATGCGCGCTCCGACGCTTCAGGAGGAGAGCCTGGCAGCAGCTCACGAGGCAGGCCAGGCTGTCCGGGCCGTGGACGAGTTCCTCGCCGCGAGCCGCGATGCCCGAGCCACGCAACTGCAACTGCACCGGGCCCAGTCGATCTCCGAACTGCCCGGAATGAAGCGGATTCCCTATAGCCTGACGCTCATCGGCGCGAGTGAGACGGGACTCGTGCAGACGGTTGCGGCGCTCACCGCAAAGCAGGTCCACGTGGGTCTGCGACGGGTGGAGCTGGCGCCGGCCGGCGGAGAGAGGTTGGGCACCTTCTCGGGTTCGCTGCTGGTGAAGGCGCCAGGCGAGGGGGGAGCCCTATCGCGTCCGGCGGCCGAGAGCGCCGTTTCGGCGGCACTCGTAGCGGCCGGCAATGCGCCAAAGGTGATGACGTGGAGCCAGCTTCCACGGCAGCTGCGGCTGGAGCTCGAAGTCGAGGCGAAAGGCCCTCGCGAAGCCTGGCAGACTCTCGAGGCCCTGGTCTCCATTCCAGGCCTGAGCGCCTTCGAGATCCTCGAAATGCGGAAGGACTCTCGAGGCCGCGACGTGGTGAGCGGGTTGTTATATTTCTAGCTGTCGTGGTAACATTGTCAGGTTTCGCATGAACCTGCAAAACACGCCCTGGGATTACCAGGAGCACGACCGCATCATTTCCATCCTGGCCTGGGTCGTGGTGGTGGTGCTCGTGATATACGCGAGCGTCTTCTTCTACAAGCAGATCACGACGGCGCCGGAGAGGCCCGTGCACGAGACCCCGGCAGTGCCGGTCGCCACCGTGCCGGGTGACGAAACCCAGGCCACGGCCGGAGGCGAACCGAAGAATCCGGAGCCGCCCCAACCGGTCGCGCCGGTGACGGTCGCCAAGATCGAACCCACTCCTCTGCCGTCCCCTCCGCCCGTCATCAAGCAACCGCCGGTCGTTCCGCCGCCGGCTGTAACGACGATGCCGCCACCGCCCATCGCACGGCCGGTTTCGCCGCCGCCGCCGCCGTTCGTGGCCACGCCGCCGCCCGCGCCTCCGGTGGTGGCGACCGTGACGCCGCCGGCAGTCGCCGTTCACCCCGCGCCGCCCGCTGCACCGCGTCC
>JACQFU010000354.1 GCA_016199905.1 Candidatus Wallbacteria bacterium | reverse complement strand
ACAGCGACTTTGCAGGGCGGAAGTCTCACGTTCAGCAATAGCGCAGGACTCACGCCAGCCTCGCCCGCCCTTCCGCCGTCGCTGGCCAGCAATGCCACGGCAACCGTGGTGTTCGACGTGGCCATCGGTGCTGGAGCCGCGCCAGGCCCTCGTACGGTCTCGATCAACATCACGGCAGCCGACGCCAACAGCGGAGCCGACATCAGCAAGCTTCTCGTCGCCGCCGGCAACCTGACCATCCTGACTCCCGCGCTGATCGCGGTGGGTACGGTTCAGGCGCCGGCGACCGTTTCGCGGGGCCAAGTCTTCACCGCCGTGGTCGCAGTCAGCAACAACGGACAGTCCGACGCCACGGTTTCCTCGGCCTACATGGTGTTGAACGACAGCGCCATCACGTTGGCTCCGGCCAGCTACGCCACCACGGTACCCGGACTTCAGACCGTCAACCTGTCGTTCACGGTCACGGTGGGCGGTACCTCTGTTCTCGGTGCCCACACGGTCAACTTCAACCTGTTCGGTAGCGACGCCACGAGCAATGCCGTCTTGGCCGTCAACAACCAGAACATTGGTTCGATAAACGTCGTGGCTCCGGGCGCGCTGGTCATCACCGGGAGCACGATCCCGGCCACCGTCAGCATTCCGCAGCAGTTCAGCGTCAACGTCGCCGTTCAGAACACCGGCGGCAACACACTGATCAACCTGCAGCCCGTGCTGGGCATCGCTCCGGCGCAGGCGGCGCTGACCTTCCAGCAGCGGCCGGGCAACCCGACCACACTCAACGCGGGTGCGAGCGGGAACTTCATCTGGGACGTCACCGTGGGATCGACGGCGACGAACCTCCAGGAGACTGTGTCGCTGGATATCACAGGGACCGACATCGGTCTGGGGACGCCGGGCCTGTTGGTGCGTCAGCCGACTCTGGCCTTCATTCAAGTGCAGACGCAGGCCAACTTCACCAACGGCATCTCTGCGATCAGCGCGCCCCTGACGGTGACGCAGGGCCAGCTCTACACGCAGAGCTTCACGATTTCCAACCGCGGCCAGGCCACTGCGAACCTCACGAACGTGACGCTCTCCTTCGCCGGCGGCGGCGTTTCCGCGGTCGCTGCCGCCGGGAACCCGGTGACGATCGCGTCCAACACGACGCCCACCTTCAACTTCAACGTCACGGTTGCCGGCAACGCACCGACGGGTGCGCATCAGGCCACGGTGAACGTGGCCGCGACGGATGCCAACAGCTTGGCGGTCGTGACCGGGAATCTGGCCAATGCGGGCAGCGTCGTCGTCCAGACGCCCGCCGCGCTGAACGTACTTCCGATGATCAGCTCGGCGAGCAACGTCAGCCTGGGCCAGACCTTCCGAGTGACCGTGCCGGTCAGCAACCAGGGTGAGGCGCGAGCCGACATCAGCGGGAACTTGCTGCAGTTCAGCGGCTCGGGTCTCACAGTCGTCGCGGCCAGTCCGCCGCCGGCGACCATCCCTGGCTTGCAGACCGTCAGCTACGAGTACACGGTCACCGTTGCACTGGGTGCGGCCCAGAACACGCGAACGGCGCTATTCAGCATCTTCGGCACCGACGGCAACGCCGGCACCGCGCTGGCCGTCAACCAGCAAAACGTAGGCTCCGTCACGGTTGTGGCCCCTGGTGCCCTGGCGGTCGGCAACTTCTCCGGCGCCTCGACAGTCACCCAGGGACAGCTGTTCACGGTCCAGGTCGGCGTGCAGAACACGGGCCAAAACACGGTCACCAACCTGGCGCCGGTCCTGAAGTACACACCGTCCGACTTGACGCCGACGCTTCGCGCGCCGGCCCCGACCCAGGTCACGGGCGGCCAGATCGTCACCTTCATCTACGACGTGGCCGTCGGGAATGCGCCGACCATCGGAGTCCACTCCACGGCCTTCACGGTCACGGGAGTAGAACCCTTCCTCGGCACGCTGACCCAGACACTGCAGCCGTCCCCCTCGGTCACGGTCCAGACGCAGGCCGCGATCGCGGTCGCTCCCCTGGCCAATCCGGCCACGCTCACGGCGAGCAAGGGGCAGCTCAAGCAGTTCAGCTACATCATCACGAACACCGGCGGCGCTTCCGGCGCGACCGCGACGATTCAGGCCGCATCCCTGACCTTCGCGAACATGACCGACATCCAGGTCGCCGTTCAGACATTGCCGCCGGCCGTGGCGGCCGGGGCCACTGCGACGGTCGTCTTCAACGTCACGGTCGGACCCAACTCCGTCCCGGGCAACTGGCCTGCGACGGTCTCGATCACGGCGGCCGACGCCAACAGCGGCGCCAACGTGAGCCAGACCAACTCCACGACTGCGGGCGGGTTGACGATCCAGACACCCGCCGCCCTTTCGGTGGGCGCGTTTGTCGACCCGTCGCCCGTCTCCATCAGCCAGACGTTCAACTTGGTCGTGCCGGTGCAAAACACGGGTCAAGCGTCTGCGACCATCACTACGGCGTTCATGGTGTTCTCGGGAAACAACATGTTCGCCAACGTCACGGGCCCGCAGACAACCATTCCCGGGCTGAGCAGCCGTAACATCACGCTGCAGGTGACTGTGCTTGCCGGGGCGACGCCGGGCGCGCGCACGGGCTCGTTCAGCATCTTCGGATTCGATGCGAACAGCAATGCCGGGATCTCGGTGAGCAATCAGAACGTCGGCACCATTACGCTCGTTACGCCCGCCGCGCTCACCGTGGTCGGGACGATCATTCCCGCCAACGTCAGCCAGAGCCAGGTGTTCAACCTGACCGTCAATGTGAAGAATACGGGCGGCAACACCGCACAGAGTCTTTCGAGTGGACTGGTGGTGGCCGGAATGTCGACGACCCCGAGCGGGTCGAACCCAACCACGCTCGCGGCAGGCGTTACGGCGCCATTCGTCTACAGCGTGACTGTGCCGGGCGGCGCTCTTGGGTCGCAGACGGTCGGCATCACGATGACGGGCAACGATATCAGTAACGGGTTGACGGTGACGCCGATCAACCAGAACGTGGGCAGCTTCACGGTCCAGACGGCGCCCATCGTCAGCACGATTTCGGTGATTGCTTCGCAGACCAATGTCACCCAGGGCCAGACGTTCAACATCAGCCTGACCGTGCAGAACACCGGCCAGGCGACGGCGAACCTCTCGGGTGTGGCGCTCACCTTCAGCGCAAACGGCGTGACGGCCGCACCCTCCGGCAGCAACCCGACCACCCTCTCCGGAAATCAGATCGGAACGTTCAACTACACAGGAAGCGTCACCGGTGGGGCGACGGTTGGCACCCACACCGCGAGTGTGACGGTGACGGGCACGGACGCCAACAGCGGAAGCGCGTTCGCCTCGGGCATCCGGGCCAACGCCGGCAACGTCAATGTCCAGACGGCGCCGTCGCTGTCGTTCACGTCCTACACCGGGCCGACCTCCGGCACGCAGGGTCAGAGCGGCATCTCGCACTTCCTCAACTTCACCAATTCCGGCGGAGCCGACGCCAACATCACCAACGCCACGTTGACCTTCGGAGCCTCGGGCGTAAACAGCTCGCTCGTGGCGCCCATCAACGTGACCGTCGCGGGAGGCGGTGGCGGCGCGACGATCGGGTTCACGACCAGCATCCCGCTCGGAGCCACGCCGGGTTTCGCCACCGTCACGGGCGGGGCTTCCGGCACCGACGCCAACAGCGGCGCTGCCGTCAATGGGTCCGGGGCCGTCGGCACCTTCCAGGTGCAGACGCCACCTTCGATGCAGATCGGCGATGTCCAGTTCAAGACCGTTCCGACGGGCATCGACCGCGCCGGAAGCGAGGTCAATCCGGTGACCGTCACGATCACAGTCACCAACGGCACTTCGGCCAACGTGGCCACGGCCCACGTCTCGAACACCACGGTCTTGACGCTGGGTGCGGGCCAGTTCAGCGTCTCCAATCCCGGCAACCTGAACACACTGCAGATCGCGGGCGGAACGAGCACGACCTTCGACTTCACGGTGACGGCGCTCACCGCGGCGGTGACGGCGCAGACGGTGAACTTCTCGGCCAACGTCACGCTGCAGGATGCGGGCGGGAACACGTCGAGCCAGTCCGCGGCCACCTCCTGGGTGGTCCGGAATCAGGCCGACAACGTGACGGCCCAGGGCGTCAAGGGACAGGGCATCTTCAGCGGCGGCTCGGCCAACCGCGGCGGTTCGGCGGGGGCCAACACCTTGAACACTCCGGGTGGAGTGGCCACCGATGGGACCAACGTCGTCGTGGCGGACACGGCTAACAACCGGGTGCTCGTCTTCACCTCGCTCGGCGCGACCACGGCCTCGAAGATCATCGGCCAGGCCAACAACACGGCTACGGCCTCGGGGTCGGGTTCGGCGGGACTGAACGCTCCGGAAGGAGTCGCCATCGACGCCTCGGGCCGCGTGGTCGTGACCGACACGGGCAACAACCGCGTCCTCGTCTTCGCCTCGATCGGCTCTCTGCCTCAGTTCGGCGCCGTGGCGATCCTCGCGTTCGGACAGCCCGACGTCAACTCGAATCAGCCCAACCAGGGCAACGCCGCCCCGGACGGCACCACTCTCAACTTGCCCGAGGAAGCTTGGGTCGACACGACCAACGACACGCTCTTCATCGCGGACACCTTCAACAGTCGCGTGCTGATCTTCACGGGCTACGACGCACTCGTGACAGCCGGAACGATGCCGGTGACTGCAACCCGAGTGGTCGGGCAAGCCAACAACACGGGCCAGACGTCCAATCGGGGCGGCGCCGTAGGTCTTGGCACGCTCTCCTTCCCGGCGTCGGTGGCCACCACGGGTACGCGGCTAGCCATCGCCGACGCGGGAAACAATCGAGTCCTCGTCTACAACGACCTCACGGCCATCACCACAGACGGAAAGAGCGCCGACGGGGCACTGGGACAGGCCCTGGCCTCCGATGCTTCGCCCGACCGCGGCGGCGCCAGTCCGGTCCAGAACGGCCTCGATTCCCCGATGGGCGTTCGCTACGGCAACGCTAGCCTGTTCATCAGCGATACCGTCAACAATCGCGTGGTGATTTACGACAGGAATGCCACGGACGGCTCGGTCGCAACGGCGACGGACCTCATCGGCCAGGCTCTGTACACCACGAAGACTCAGAACAACACCGTGTCGGGTTCGGTCGACGCTTTCGGCCTCAAGACGCCGAAGCGCAGCGCCACGATCGGGGCCGGCAACGTGTTCTACGTCGCCGACCAGGACAACCACCGCGTGCTGCGCTTCCCGGTGCCCTGAGGCTGCGGAACGCTCGTCATCGCGGCCCGCCCGGGCGCTCGCAAAGCGTCTGCGCGGGCCGTCTTACTTCCAGCCGCCCCGAGGCCGCCAGGCGCTGGAGCCCTTCTCGTTCCAGGACGCGGCCGCCTGCTCGGCTGTCATCTCCACGTGCACGGTGCAGTCTCCGAGGACCCGGGCCCGGCAGCCGAGCCGGAATCCCGGCAACAGGATGGCGTACTGCTTGAGTGTGCGCCGCTCGACGACGTCGATCTCGCAGAGGTTCTCGGCTCCTTGCAGCACGCGCACGCGGCACGTTCCGCAGCGGGAGTGCCCGCCGCATGCGTGGGGCAGCTTCACGCCCTCGACGCGGGCCGTGTCGAGCAGAGTCTTGCCGATCCGCGCCGGCACCGTCTGGCCGAACGGCTGGAACGTCACGTTCGCGGCCGGCTCGGCGGTTTCGTCGGGAAGGCCTGCAAACGGGTCGGTGAGGACGATCTTCGGCGGGCGAGGCGGCATTTCGCGGGGAGTATAGCGCGGGGCAAGACCCGAGGAGACGCGGAACGACGGGGGAGAAACGGGGAAGGAAGACGGAGGGGGAGACGGACGTGGAGACAGAGGGACGAAGGACGATTTGAAGCCGAAGACTTGAGACCGGCAGGATCTCGAATCGCTCGGTCACGAATCTCTCCATCTTCGATCGCCCATCCCTCTGGCCACGGCGACCCGACAGCTCCTATGATGCGTCCTGACGATGCTCACGCCCGACTTCGAACAGTTCTGCCGGCTCTGGGGCGCCTACGACTCGGTGCCTCTCGGCTACACGATGCTATCGGACCGGGAAACTCCGGTGACTCTCTATGCAAGAATGGCGCGCCGGGGAGCGCTGCCGTTCTTGCTGGAGAGCGTGGAGGGCAACGAGCAGCACGCCCGCTACAGCTTCCTGGGATGCAACCCGCGCGAGCGGATCGAGCTGCGTCACGGGTCCGGCGCCTGGCGCGAGGATCTGGTACTCGGAACGCGCGAGCCGATTCCCGACATCTTCACTTGCCTGGAGGGACTGAGCCACGATCGCGGCGCGCCGCCGGTCCCCGGCCTTCCGCCGTTCACGGGGGGGGCACTCGGCTACGTTGCCTACGAGGCGGTGAGCCTGATGGAAGACGTCGACGTGCTGGGCGCCGTGCCGGACGGCTCCCCGCTGCTTTCGTTTCTCGTCTACGACACGGTCTTCGCTTTCGACCACTTGAAACACACGCTGACGATCGCGACCCACGCCCGCGGGGACGGGACGGCCGCCGAAGCTCACGCGCGCGCCCTGGCCGCGCTGGAGACGGCCAAGGAGATCCTGCTGGAGCCGGCTGAAATCGCGCCGCTCGATTATCCCGAAGGATTTGCGCGGCGTCGGGAACCTGCGTCCACGGCCCGGTCGGGATTCTCCCGGGAGGACTTCGAGGCCGCCGTGACAGCGTCCAAGGAGCACATCCTGGCCGGAGACATCTTTCAGGTCGTGCTCTCCAGGCGCCTGGAGTGCTCGCTCGACGGTCGGAGTCCTCTGGACATCTATCGCATCCTTCGACTCCTCAACCCGTCGCCTTACATGTACCTGCTCGATACGGGCGGGTTGACGATCCTCGGCACGAGCCCCGAGGCGCTGGTGAAGGTGACGGACGGCGTGGCCGAGGTGATGCCGATTGCCGGGACCCGGCGGCGCGGGGCCGACGAGGCCGACGACGCCGAGATGGCGCGCGAGCTGCTGGACGACGAGAAGGAAAACGCCGAGCACGTGATGCTGGTCGACCTGGCGCGCAACGACCTGGGGCGAGTCTGCGAGTACGGATCCGTGGCGGTCGCCGAGTTCCGGCGCGTGGAGCGGTACTCGCACGTGATGCATCTGGTGAGCCGGGTACAGGGCCGGGTGCGGGAGGGCGTGACGCCGGTCGGGGTCTTCCGCTCGTGCTTCCCGGCGGGGACCGTCAGCGGGGCGCCCAAGATCCGCGCGATGCAGATCATCGAGGAACTGGAGCCGCTGCCGAGGGGCGTCTACGCCGGGGCGATCGCCTACCTGAGCTTCACGGGCAACCTGGATAGCTGCATTGCCATCCGCACGATGCTGGTGCGGGACGGCGTGGCGTTCGTGCAAGCGGGGGCGGGCATCGTTGCCGATTCCGTGCCGGCGCGAGAGTATCAAGAGACCGTGAGCAAGGCGGGGGCGTTGCTGTCCGCGGTGGAGGCAGCTCCGGGGAGGCGGTCCTGAGAAGCGGCCGGCCGGCCGCGCACGCGCCGCCGGAGGGATTTCGGCCGAGCAAGGCGCTGGGCCAGAACTTCCTGATCGACCCGAACCTGGCCCGCAAGCTGGTCGAGGCGCTGGAGGTCCCGCCGGGCGGCACGGTGCTCGAAATCGGTCCCGGGACCGGAGTGCTGACCGAGCGATTGCTGTCCGCGGGCGCCGTCGTGCACGCCATCGAGAAGGACAAGCGGCTGGCGGCGCTTCTCTCGGAGAAGTACGCGGGCAACGCGGCGTTTCGCCTGACCGTGGGAGACGCGCTCGAGGCCGAGCCCGAGTTCGAGGCAGGGCGGCTGCCGGCCCGGCTGATCTCGAACTTGCCCTACTCCGTGACGACTCCATTGCTCCTTCGAATCGTCTTCTGGGGATTGCCGCTGGAGCGGATCGTGGTGACGGTGCAGAAGGAGGTCGCGGAGCGAATCGTGTCGCAGCGCGGCCGGGAGTACGGCCGCATGTCGGTGCTGATCGGACTCTACGGCAGGGCCAAGAAGCTCTTCGACCTGCCGCCGCAGGCTTTTCGGCCGCAGCCGCGTGTGCGATCGTCGGCGCTGCTGGTGGAGCCGGACCCGTCGAGGCCGAAGCTGGCGCGGGGCTCGTGGCTGGAGCGGCTGGTGAAGGCGGCTTTCAGCGAGCGGCGCAAGCAGATGGCCAAGCTCGTGGCAGCGGCTGCGGGGCGCCCGCGCGCGGACGTGGAATCCGCGATGGCGCAGTGCGGGATTGCGGTCGCGGCGAGGGCGGAGGAGGTGTCTCCGCGGCAGTTCCTGGAGCTGGCCGGGTTGCTGGGGGGATAGGCGAACGCGATCTTTCTTGACAACATATTACGACTGTAGTACGATGGCGCCGTGATGAAACGAAGCGAGAAAGACAACGCGAACTCGGACCTGGGCGACCTGGAGCTGGAGGTGCTGGACCTGGTCTGGGGGGGCGGATGGACCAGCGTGCGCGACGTGTACGAGGCGCTGCGCGAGAAGCGGCGCACCGCTTACACGACGGTGATGACGGTGATGACGCGCCTCCACGGGCGCGGGATGCTGGAACGTCAGAAAGACGGGAAGTCGTACCTGTACCGGGCTGCGGTGAGCCGCGAGCAAGTCACGCGGTCGTTCCTTGGTCGTCTGGTGGACCGGCTGCTGGGCGGCAAGCCGAGCGAGCTGCTGAGCTACCTGGTGTCGGAGGAGCGGATCGGGAGCGAGGAACGCGAGGCGATCCGCCGGCTGGTGGAGAAGAGGGCCGGCTCCGGCGGCGGTGCGGCCGGCGGCCGCCGTTCTTCGGGCCCGGCCCGGGAGTCGGAGAAGTCGCGTGAGGGTCTCGGCTTGGGCAAGCGAAAGGGGAGAGGGGCGTGACTCTGCTGTCGGTAGCGTTTTCAGTGGCGATCCAGTTCGCGATCTCCTTCGCCTTCGCGCTGGGAGGTTTGGCGCTGGCGCTCCGGGTGGCCGGGGTGCGCTCGCCGCGAGTGCGGGCGGCCGTCTGGTTGTTGCCGTTCCTGAAGGCGGCCTGGGATCTGGCCGGCGTGGACCTGGGCTGCTGGGCGCTGGCCCAGGGCTTCGACCTGGCTCACCGGGCGCCCGGGAGCCTCGTGCTCTCCGTGGGGCTGGGGCTCAGAGACCGAGCGGCTCCTGCAGGCGGCCCATGAACTGGGGATCAACACGCACTCGATGCGTGGCACCTGGAGGCTGCTGGGCCGGGTGCTGGTGGAGTCGCTTTCGTCACAGGAGCTGGCGGGTATTTTGGGTCATGAGCTGGGCCATCTGGAACGCCGCGATCCGTTGCTGCGCCCCCTGCTGGCCGCGGCCGGCGCCGTCGCGGGGTTCGTCCCGGGGGTCGCCCACGCGCTCGGCCGCTGGGCGCTGGAAGCCGAGAAGGCCTGCGACCGCAGAGGCGTCGCCGCCGGTGTGCCTGCCCGCGTGATGGCCCGCGCTCTCGAAAAATCCCACTCCATCTGCACGGCCACCAGGACCGGCCTGCTGCCGGCCCTCTCCGCCTTTCGCTCCGGGCTGGGCCAGCGGGTCGAGGCGCTCGTCGATCACCGCACTCTTTCGTCCCGGCGCCTCCGGACGGCGGCCGCGCTCTTCCTTGCCGCGGGCACGTTCGCCTCCCGCATCGGCGTTTGGTGAGACCGAGCCGCCGCCGGGCCGCCCGCAAGTAAACTCGATGGAGAAATCCAGTATTTTTCATTTCGAACCGACGTGCTACGGTCGTAGTATGTCAATGACGTTGAAGGAGGAACCCCATGAACCGATCGCTCGTAACCGTCACCCTCGTCGCGCTTGCGGCCTGCTCTGAAGTGCTCGCCGGCGCCCCGGCGCCCGCCGCAATCGACCTGGCGCATCCCGACCGCGCCGCCCTCGAGCGTTACGCCGCCGCCGCCGGCAAAGAGGACGTCACTTTCAAGATCCCAGCCGGGACCACCATCCCGTTGACCCTCCAGGTGCGCGGCGGCCTGCTCACCTCGCTAGGGCCCGTGACCGTCCCGCTGAGATCGCAGCGCGAGTTGTGGGCCCGGTTCCGCGCGGGCCAGCCCGAGTTCAGCCTCGACGGCAACCAGTGGGGCAACCTGACTTCGATTGCCACCGGAACACTCTCCGCGGGTCTTGGCGTGAGCGACGGCAAACCGCTTTTCACCGTCGGGCTGGAAGCTTACCCGCGGTAGTCGGAGCATAGGGAGGATTAGCCCCGAATGTCTTGCGACTTCGGGGCGCTCCGGGAAGGGAACGGTGCAGGCACCTTGGGGTCGAGCCCGTCGGAAAGCTTCCCGAGCGACGGAGCCCCGGCGCTGGTCGATATCGCGCCCACGGTGGTCGCTCGCCAGGTGGCGATGCAGATCGCGCGCGGCACTGGATGCTTGGGCTTCGCCGCTTTCGGGATGGGCGGGGGAGTGTCCTATCGACCTGCCTGCGGGTCTAGCCTCTTGACCCCGTTGTAGGCCTCTTCGGCAAGCACGGTGGGCTCGACGTCCTTGCGCACCTCCAGCAACTCCCGGACTGTCGAGCCCCGAAGCGCTTTCAGGAACCGAGCGCGTAGCTCTGGCAATCGCGCCAAGCTTCGAAGCGTATCCCGCAACATCGGGCCGACGCTCAACTTGCCGAGAGGTTGATCCAGCCCCCAAAGCGCTTCGGCGCAATCGGCGTCCAGGGTCATCAGTTCGCGGAACTGCTCGGGGAGGCCCGCCAGGTCCAGCCCGATGTGGTCCATCGAGCGGAACAGGACCAGCGACTCGATCCGGGCGCGTTCCAGCCGACGGCGCAGGCCCGGGGGAACGTCGGCGTGCGTCTCGACAGTCCCCTTCTTCGGCACCTGCGCCGGCGGCAGTTCCACGTCCACCTCCCACGCAACCGGCGGTTCGCCGTGCGGCGACGCCGACTCGGCCGGCGGCGCTTCCTGATCGTCGGTCGTGTCGAGGCAGCACCGCTTGAACTTCTTGCCGCTCTCGCACGGACAGGGATCGTTTCGACCCGCCGTGACGGGCCGTCGCGTGGGCACTTCGACGTCGGCATCCGGCGTTCCGGGGCGCTCGGTCCTCGCCGTAGGAGCGTACGTATCGATGACGGCGTGAATGGGATGGCGACGGTCGGCGAGCGCGTCCTTGACGAGGCGATAGTGCCGGCGCAATCGCTCCTCGTACTCGGGCGTGAGGACAAGTTCCCGGAAAGCCTGGAGCATTGCCGAGGCGTACTCGCTCTGCTGGCCAAACGGCTCCAAGCAGGTTGGGTCCGCAATGCCGGCCCCCAGGGCATCGGGGGCGAGCGCGTGGGAAATGGTGGCGACGGGCTTGCCACCCGCAGGCAGTGCAACCGACAGGATTACCCGTTTGCAGTCGCAGTTTCGCTCCACGCAGAAGAACTCATCGAAGGCGTAGTCTCCCCGCGGCACTCCACCGCCTTCCAGGATCCTCAGGAGCCTCGTTTCCGAGGCCGCCACATCTGGCATGAGCAATGAGAAACTCAGCATGCTTTCATCATCTCCTCATGTGCCCGGGCTGGCGCAGTGGCCTCCCTCAGCGCGGACTTCGCCCGCCCCGAGGCTGTAGACTGCGGGCTGTAGGAAACACACCATGGGCGATCACACTATACTGCGGGCGTTCGAACTGGCCGAGACGGACACGGCCTGATCGCATCCCATGGAACGCAGCTTGTTTCGGCCCTTCGCGCATCTCGTCGCTGACAACACGCAACTCTACCGGGCGATTCTGCGACTGTTTACCGAGGCAAAAGACCGTTTCGCTCTCAACCTGCGCCCCCAGGAGATCTGGCGACACTTGCAAGAACAGGGACAGTTTCCGGAACTCGACCTCGTGGGCGTCGATCGGGCGCTGGCTCGCATCGCCAGCCTGGAGGCGCTGGAAATCGAAGGGGCTCGCGTGCGGCTCGCGCTCGAGCACCCGGTCCGACTCTCTTGCCTCGGCCTGCTCGATCGGTCCGCGTTTGGGCTTTTTCTCGATCTGCGACGATTCGAACCAGCATCCGTTCCAGCCCGCCGTAGAGGTTAGCCAAATACGCCGCCATGGCCGTCAGTTCGACATGTGTTGGCGATCGGTCGGTCACGGAGTGTCGAATCTCCGCAAGTCGCAGCAGGGTCTCCCGAAGGTTTTCGCTTTCGGCGCGAAGCTCTTCGACGAGTTCAGGACCGTTCATAGAGCAGGCGGGCGCGGCGAGCGACGACTCGACTCACAGGCGTCTCGCGGTCCAGATCGAGCAAGTCCACGCCGACGGGCAGCGTCATCAGCAGCTCTCCGTAGGCCCTCATGAAGTTCTGCGGAGGAAT
The DNA here is from genome assembly GCA_016199905.1 of Candidatus Wallbacteria bacterium. Classification (GTDB taxonomy): domain Bacteria; phylum Muiribacteriota; class UBA6191; order JACPRK01; family JACPRK01; genus JACPRK01. The sequence continues at coordinate 356 of JACQFU010000354.1, read as the reverse complement.
TCCGCTGCAAGCGAGGTCGAGATCCCGAGCGGTCTGCAGGTCCCTGGCGGAACTGCCGAAGAGGTAGACCCGGTTGGCGCCAGCAGCCACCAGGATCTCGGTTGCCCGATCGATGTGCTCCTTGACCTGGGTTTCGGGAGTGTAGTAACACGTGACGCCGGAATGCCGCTTCTGGAGCGACATCCCGCGGATTGCGGAAAAACCGCGTGTACCTACGCCTCGGCTAGAGGTGTGGGGCGAGGCTCAATCGCGAGAATCCGCTTTGGTAGCGGAATCTCAAGCGCCTTGAGGGTCCTGGAGGCGCCTTCCGTGGGCAAGTTGCGCTGAAAGAATTGACCGGATGGCGTTTGGAATCT
>JACQFU010000004.1 GCA_016199905.1 Candidatus Wallbacteria bacterium | reverse complement strand
CGCGTCAGCTCGTTGGGATCGATGAGCGGCAGATTCACGCTGTTGGCAAACTCCTCGTTCACCAGCGCGCTCGTGACTTGCCGGGCGATCGACGTGCCGACCTTCTCCTGAGCCTCCTCGGTGGAGGCGCCGAGATGCGGCGTGCAGATCAGGTTGGGGAGCTGAGCCGAGAGCAGTGGAGTGGAAAAGTCCGGCGGCTCTTTCGAGTAGACATCCAGGGCAGCGCCGGCGATCTTCTTCTCGCGCAAGGCGTCCAACAACGCCTCGTCGTCGATGATGCCGCCTCGGGCGCAGTTCACCAGGTAAGCCGTGGGTTTCATCCGCGCCAGTTGCTCCCGCCCGATCATCTTGCGGGTGTTCTCGGTCAGGGGCACGTGCAGCGTGATCGCGTCCGAACGTTCCAGCAGAGTGTCGAGACCGGCCAGCCCCACGCGAAGGGCGTCGGCCTTCTCCTGCGTCACATAGGGATCGAAGACCAACACCTCCATCCCGAACGCCTGGGCGCGGTGCGCGATCTCCTTGCCGATGCGACCGAAGCCGACGATGCCGAGAGTCTTCTCGTAAAGCTCGTTGCCGACCAGCTGAGAACGCGTCCACTTGCCCTCGCGCATCGATTGCACGGCCTGAGGGATGCGACGCATCATCGCCAGAATCAACGCGAAGGTGTGCTCCGTGGCCGCCATCGTGTTCGCGTCGGGCACGTTCATCACCAGGATGCCCCGCTCGGTGGCAGCCTCCAGGTCGATGTTGTCGTAGCCAACCCCCGCCCGGCCGATCACCCGAAGGCTGCGGGCAGCCCGGATGCGGTCCCCCGTGACCCGCGTCTTGCTGCGCACGATCAGGGCCTGGGCCGAGGCCAGCGCCTCTCCCAGCTCCTCCTCCGTGCACTCCGGACGGTAGTCGACCTCGAAGTGGGCCCGAAGCTCCTCCAGCCCCACGGCCGAAAGCGGCTCCGTGACCAGCACTCGCGTCTCGCGAGGAGCTCCGGCGCTCATGACAGCCCGCCGGCGACTCGCTCGGCCAACGTCACCGTGTTCTCCATCAGCATCGCGATCGTCATCGGCCCGACGCCGCCGGGCACGGGCGTGATGAGACTGGCCCGCTCGCGCGCCGACGCGAACTCCACATCGCCCACGAGCTTCTCGCCAACGCGGTTGATGCCCACGTCGATGACCACGGCACCTGGAGCGATCCAATCCCCCCGGATCGCTTCGGCTTTTCCCATCGCGGCGACGACCAGCTCCGAACGCGACACCAGCCCGGGCAGATCCCGCGTGCGCGTGTGACACAGCGTAACCGTGGCGTGCAAGGACAGCAGCAAAAGCGCCGTCGGCTTGCCGACGATATTGGAGCGGCCGATGATGACGGCGTTCTTGCCGGCGATTCCGACCTCGGCTCGCTCCAGCAGTCGCAGGATACCCATGGTCGTGCAGGGGATCATCCATGGCCGGCCCAGCGCCAGCAGGCCGACGTTGCGGGGATGGAAGCCGTCGACGTCTTTCTGAGGGTCGACCGCCTCCAGCACTCGATGCTCGTCGATGTGCTTGGGGAGCGGCATCTGGACCAGCAGCCCGTGAACGCGCGGGTCCTCGTTCAAGCGGCGCACGGTCTCCAGCAGCGTCTCCTCGGAAGCGTCCGCCGGCAAGTCGGCGTCTACCGAAGCGATACCCAGCTTCTTGCAGGTCTTGCGCTTGTTGGCGACGTAGACGTGGGAGGCCGGGTTGTCGCCGACCAGCACGGTCGCCAGTCCGGGCACCACGCCCCGCTCCAGGAGCGCCCGCACGCGTTCGCGGGTCCGCTCGTTTTCCTGCGCTGCCACGGCCTTGCCGTCGAGTAGCTGCGCGCTCATTTCCCCTCCTCAGGCCTCGTCGCGCTGCGTCACACGCAGCACCTCGCCCAGGGTCGTTATCCCCCGTCCGGCCTTCTCCAGACCGTCTTCTCGAAGCGTCCGCATCCCCATCTCGCGGGCCTTCAACTTGATCTTCGACGACGGCGACTTCGCCACCACCAGGTTCCGCAACGCCTCGTTCATCAGCATCATCTCCGTGATGCAAGCGCGGCCACGGAAGCCTGTGTCCTTGCAGTTGGCGCACCCTCGCCCCTCGTAGAACCGCCACATGTCGATGCGGTCCTTGGGCGCGCCGAGGCGCTCGAGGACCTCGTCGTTGATGACGGTGGGCTCCTTGCACTCCTTGCAGATGACGCGCACGAGGCGCTGCGCCATCGTCCCGATGACGCTGCTGGCCACCAGAAACGGCTCCACGCCCATGTCGATCAAGCGCGTGATCGCGCCGGCGGCATCGTTGGTGTGAAGCGTCGAAAAGACCAAGTGACCCGTCTGGGCGGCGCGCACGGCAGTCTCGGCCGTCTCCAGGTCTCGGATCTCGCCGACCATGATGATGTCCGGGTCCTGCCGCAGCACGCTGCGAAGACCGCTGGCGAACGTGAACCCCGCCTTCGGGTTGATCTGCGCTTGGTTCACCATCGTCAACTGGTACTCGACCGGGTCCTCGATGGTGACGACGTTCTTCTCGACGTCCGAGATCTCCTTGAGCGCCGCGTAGAGAGTCGAGGTCTTCCCGGAGCCCGTGGGGCCCGTGATGAGAAAAATGCCGTTGGGGCTCTTGATGAGATTTGAGAAGCGCCGGAGCACGTCCTCCTCGAAGCCCAGCTCTTCGAGTGTCAACAGGACGTTGGTCTTGTCCAGGATTCTAAGCACCGCTTTCTCGCCGAAAACGGTGGGAAACGTCGACACGCGCAGGTCGATCTGGCGCTGATCGATCTCGAGCTGCGCGCGCCCGTCATGAGGAATGCGCTTCTCGCTGATGTCCAGCTCGGCCATGACCTTGACGCGCGACAGCACGGGCGCCGCCCAGTCGGTGGAGAGATTCATCACCTCTTCGAGAATGCCGTCGATGCGGAACCGCACGCGCAGCCCGCGCGCGTCGGGCTCGATGTGGATGTCGCTCGCCTTGTACTTGATGCCGTCCTGGAGGATGCGGTTGACCAAATGAATGATCGAGGCCTTTTGCGACTCGGCGTCCTCGGAGATGTCATGCACGCCCTCGCGTTTTTCGATACCCTGCACGCGGTTGGCGAAATCGCGCAGATCCTTGAGGCCGGCATCGCGCGTCACCTTATCCGGCACGCCGATCCCCGGAGCCTTGTAGTACTTGTCGATCGCCTGCATGATCTCGTCCTTGGTCGAGACCAGCGGCTTGATGTCGCAGCCCGTCGTGTACTTGATGTTCTCCATCACGAAGCTGTCCAGCGGGTCGAGCATGGCGACCGTCAGGCTGTTCTTCACCTTCATGAGAGGAAAGATCTGGTACTTTCGGGCGATATCCTCCGGGATGAGGCTGATGATCGTGGAGTCGACCACGTAGTTGGCCAGGTTGGCGTGGGGGAACCCCAGTTTCGACTCCAGGAAGTTGAGAAGTTGCTGCTCGGAGAGATACCCGAGCTTCAGCAGCGTGTAGCCTAGGGTGTCCCCGGTCTTCCGATGCTTGCGCAGCGCGATATCGAGTTGCTCGCGCGTGACGAAGCCTGCCTCGATCAGAGACAGGCCCAGCAGCTTTCGTTCTTCGGTGCGACTCATGACTGCGTCCGCTCCCCGGACCGGAGCAGCGATCCTACCACGGACGAACGGCCCTAACAACTCAGATGGGCCGGAAAACAACACCGCCCTCGCACGGACGAACCGTTCGAGGGCAGCGAGGAGAACCGGCGAGGGCTCTCAGCCATCCAGGACATCACGAGGACGCCCGAACGACGATATTTGGATAGATCAGATGCTGCCGCCGTGGAGCTTGCGCAGCTCGTCGATCTTTTCCATGAACTTCTTCATGCCGGGGGTCAGCTTCTCGCGGTCCACTGCGGCGTGGCTCGACGGGATGTTGGCCCGCTTGCGAATCGAAGCGTACTTGTCCTCGGAGCCCGTGCTCTCGGGGGCGGAAGTCGTGGCCTCGGCGGCAGCCGGGGTCGACTCCGTGTAGCCTTCGCCGCCCGTGGCAGCAGCCTGAGCCTTGGCCTTGGACTTCTTCGCCTTCTTGGCCTTCTTCGCCTTCTTGGGAGCGGTGGCGGCCTTCGCGGTCGCGCTCTTCTCCTTCTTGGCCTTGCGGACCTTGGCCTTCTTGCCGGGCTTCTTGGCGCCGGCGTCAGCCTTGGCGTCGGCGGCGGGCTTGGCAGCCTCTGCGGCGGCCGGAGCAGCCTTCGAAGCATCAGCGGCCGGGGTCTGCGCGAAAGCGCTGCCGCTCAGAAGACCCAGGGCAATAACCGTGACCAGACCGATATTCAGTCTCTTCAAGATAAACTCCTTTTCCATGAGGTTGGGGATGGACGTACCCGCCATCCGGACCTGGTTGCAAATTAGGACTGGCACTATACCCGATGGATGGCCTGAGATCAAGCAATTTCTCTCGATAAATCGCCGTTATTTGTCCAGGTCGGGCTGAAACCGGTCAAACCGACGTCTCAGGTCGATGTGGCCGAATCTCGCTCTGGAAGCGAAATCAGACCGTCTCGATGTTCGGCGGCGCCATACAAAACCGGTCCCCGAGTTTCAGTCTTTTGGAGCACTGCTGACGATAGTCATCTGGGAGGGAAACGACCTGAAAGGGATCGGTTCAGCATGATTTGTCTCACGAGGCAGTGGATGGCGAGGATCGCGGCCCTGGCTTTCGCGTTCTTCGCGCTGGGGATCGCCGCCGGCGAGGACGGTACGCTGATGGGCTCTCGGGTCATGCGCGGCAAGCTGCCGTTCCGCAGAATCCGCAAGCCCGTCGCCGCCCGACCGCTCGTCCAGCCGATGGACAAAGCCGAAAACCCCGACGACGTCGGCGGCTTCCTGGCGGAGCCCGTCGGCGAGCGCCAATCTTCGACCCCGAAACCCGCCGCCCGGCCGGCCCCGGCCGACACGGTTGGCGTTCCAGCTCAGACCCGCCTTCCGGCAGATCTCTCTTACCAGATGCTGGCGCAGGCGCCCAACGCCCCCCTGATGCCCGAGTTGCCGCCGGCGCCGGGCAGCCCCCAGCTCCAGCAGCAACTGGTGCAGCCCCAGGGTCGCCCGGCCGCCGCGGGCGTGGCCGCAACCGGCTCCACTTCCGCGACCGCACAGACCACCAAGCCCGTCGACCTCGACCAATCCATCAACGTCGACTTGCGCGATACGGATATCAAGCACTTCATCAAGATCCTCAGCGAGCAGACCCAGACCAACTGGGTTTTCGACCCGGGCATGAGTGGCAAGATCAACATGCTCGGGCCCCAGAAGATGACGCTTCGGGAGGCCCAGAGCCTGCTGACGTCGATCCTCGAGTTCAAGGGGTTCACCATCGAGCAAATCGGAAACATCCGCCGCGTCGTGCCTCGCACCGAGGGCAAGTTCCGTCGAACGCCGATTAACCTCGGCGACTACAGCCCTCCCGACGGCTATCCGCTCAGCGACGACAAGCTGATCACCCAGATGATCCGCGTGAAGTATCGCAACGTCAACGAGATCCGCGGCGTGCTGGTCAATTTTGCCAAGGACGCCGCCGCAATCCTGCCCTACGCCCCAACCAACAGCCTCTTCATCACGGACAACGGGACCAACATTCACCGCCTGATGGAGATCATCGCCGCTCTCGACACACCCGACCCCTCCAAGCGCGTCGGCATCATCCCGCTGCATTACGCCTTCGCCAGCCGCGCCGCCCGTCCCCCCGCCCGGAGAAGGCGCTCCCCCGCCCGCGCCCGGCGGCCCCTCGATCGCCGCGGCCGGCTCTGCGACCATCCTGGTCAACGACGCGGACAACGAGTTGCTCGTCATCACCTATCCCGAGGACATGGAGTACATCGAGGAGATCGTCCGGATGCTGGACCGCGACCCGGACCACGTGCCGGAGATCAAGGTCGTCAACCTCCGCTACTCCGACCCCGACGTCGTGAGCAAGCTGGTCGGTGACGCCTTCAAGAACGACCCGGCCCTCACCTCGAGCATCAAGGCTTTCACGATCATTCCCGACAAGCGCACCGGCTCCGTCCTGGTGACCACCTATTCGCCCAAGATGATGAGCCGGGTGACGGAGTTGCTCCAGAAGCTCGATATCCCGGTGCTCACGGCCGGAAGCGCCATTCGCGTCTACAAGCTGGAGTTTGCCGAGGCCAAGAAGGTCGCCGACGTGCTGGGCGGGCTGTCCACCGAAGGCGACGAGGTGAGCAGCTCCGTGGTCGGGTCGGGCAACACCACGGGAGCGGCAAACGCCGCGCCCGGGCTGCCGGGCTTGCCCGGTCAGCGCGATCAGTTCGGCCGCGTCGTCTCCAGCTCCACGACTCCGGCCACGGGAGGCGGAAAGAAGACCGCCATCATCGCCGACGAGGCGACCAATTCGCTGGTCATCATCGCCACCCGCGAGAAGTTCAACCAGCTCACCGCCGTCATCAAGGAGCTCGACGTCGTGCGCCCCCAGGTGCTGGTCGAGGTCCTCATCGTCCGCATCGACGTCAATCACGCCCGCGAGCTGGGGCTCGACTTCAACGCCGTCGAGACCAGCAGCAACAGCAAGAGGCCGTTCGCCATCGGCTCCACAGGCCAGCTCTCCCGGCTCTTCAGCACCACGGGCGTTCGCTCGGGCCTCAACATCGGCCTCCTGGACAGCGGCACCTTCGACATCGCGGCCGCCGCCCGCGGCGATCTCTCCCAGCTGTCCAAGATCGGCGTGCTGGTCAACTTGCTCGCCAACGACAGCCGAGCCAACATCCTTTCGGCCCCCAAGCTGCTGACCGGCGACAACCAGGAGGCCAAGATCCAGGTGGGCTCCCAGGTCCGCATCCCTCAGGGCAGCACTCTGAACGCCATCAACACCATCACCAACTTCGTCACGGAAGACCTGGGCATCAACCTGCAGCTCACGCCCCGCATCACGAAGAACGACTTCGTCACGATGAAGATCAAGACGCAGATCAAGAACCTGGTGCCCGATCAGAGCGTGGCCGGCATCCCGGTCATCTCCAACAACGACATCGAAACCAACGTCAGCGTCGAAAACCGGACGACGATCGTGATGGGCGGCCTCATTCAAGAGGAGGAGCGCAAGAGCGAGTCGCGCATCCCGCTGCTGGGCGATATCCCCGTGCTGGGCCGTCTTTTCCGGGACAGCCAGACCACCAAGGTGAAGTCGAACCTGCTGGTCTTCATGACCCCGCAAATCATCCGGACCAGCCAGGCCAGCCAGGCAGCTTCGCGCCGCGTGTCGCCGGTGCTGCGTTTCGTGAAGATCAAAGAGCGAAAGCGCCCCGACACGCAGGACCCCGCCGGCATCCTGAAGGCGATGAACGAGGCGCGGTGACACAGGCGGCTCGAGCCTCGAACCTCGAGCCACTCATTTGTCGCCGGGGCGCCGGCGGTGTAAATTACAGGACGCGATGTCCCAGTTCCTGTCGTCGGTGCTGTTGAAGCGAGGTCTGCTGGAGCCGCCCGAGCTGCAGGAGGCCGAGTTGCTCACGGCCGCGCAACCCGGGAAGCTGCTCCAGGAAGTGCTGGTCGAGAAAGAACTTCTCACCGACCTGGAGATCCTCGGCGCAGTCGCCGAAGAGCTCGGCCTGGAGGCGATCGAGGAGATTCCCCAAAGCGAGCTGGACCCGGAGCTGATGACTCAGGTCCCGCTGGAGTTCCTCAAGCGCCACCTGCTCCTGCCGCTCCGGCCCGACGGCGCCGGGGCCGTCCGCGTGGCGATGGCCGATCCGCTGATGGTGCACCCGCT
>JACQFU010000353.1 GCA_016199905.1 Candidatus Wallbacteria bacterium | reverse complement strand
CGTGGCGACGGCGACGGCCGCGGCGGCCTCCGCCCCGGGCAGCAGCGCCAGGAACTCCTCACCGCCCCAGCGCACCGCCAGGTCGCCGCCCCGCAAGCTGGCCGCGAGAGACTGCGCGGCGACCCTCAAAATCGCGTCGCCGGCCGGATGGCCGAAGCTGTCGTTGACCTGTTTGAAGTGGTCGAGATCGATCAGGATCGCCGAAAGGCTTTCCTCTTGGTTGCAAGCCGGGGCGTCCAGGTCCCCGACCGAGCGGCGAGTCTCCAGACCGGTGAGAGGGTCCAGCGCGGCCGTTCGCACCCGCGCCTCCAGCTCCTCCATCACCTGCACTTCGACCGGGTCGAGCAAGTCGAACCGCAACACCACCGACCCGAACATCACCCGGTCGCCGCGGGCCAGGCTGCCGCGATCGGTCTTCAGGCCGTTGACGAAGGTCCCGTTGGTGCTCGCGAGATCCTCGATCATCGCCCGGTCCCCATCCGGGCCGGTCTCCACCCAAAGTCGCGCGTGATGGCGACTGACGGTGGAATCCGGGATGGCGATGTCGGCGTCACCCGATCGGCCCGCCACGAACGCCCGCTGGTCCGCGGCGCTCATCCTGAAGGTCTGGCCCGGCGCGGGGCCTTCCAGGACCGTCAAGGCCGGCGTCACTTGCAGGACCGTCTGCCCACCAAACAGGTCGGCGCTCGCGGCCGCGGTCGGGGCGGTCTCGGAGACGCTGGGGCGAAGCCTCATCGGGTCCGCGTTCCGCTCGCGGTCGCGGCCGGTCTATGAGCGCGGGGCGTCTCCGGAGAGAGGGACAGCAAGTAGAGGATCAGCCCTGCCAGGGTCGCAAGAACACCATCGCGAAACGTTTGTCGTGGATAGGCAAGCGCCGCAGCGAGAACCGCGAAGCCGCCGGTGGAAACGAGACCGGGCCCGTCACGACTTTGTGCCTTCTGGCTGCGCCTGCGGCCGGTTTGGGTTCCGGAGCCGCGAGCATCGCCTTGAGCTCCGCGGCGGCCGCGGGCCCGGCGTGCGCGGACAGCCTGTCGAGCAAGGTCCGCATATCGGGCGGTCGATCGCCAGGCTCCTTTGCCAGGCAGCTCTCCACCAGGCGCGTCAGCTCCGCGTCGTCGGTCTGAACGAGCGGCTTGAGCTTCTGGAAGCTCTTGGCGTAGAGCAGCGGCAGGATCTCTCCCCGCCGGCTGGAACCGAAGGGCGACCTGCCTTCTATCGTTTCGTACACCACCGCTCCAAGCGAGTAGACGTCGCTGGCCGGCGAAGCCGCCGAGTCCTTCTTGCCCGAGAGCAGCTCGGGAGCCATGTAGACCGGCGTGCCCAGGAGCGTCCCGGCTCTCGTCATCGCCAGGTTCGTGAGCCGGGCCGTGCCGAAGTCACCCAGCAACACGCGCCCGTCGCGGCCGAGCAAGATGTTGTCGGGCTTCACGTCGCGGTGAATGACGTCCTTGCCGTGGGCGTGGACCAACGTGCGGGCGATCTGCGCCGCGATCCAGCAGGCCAGCCCCGGGGAAAGCCGCTTCTGCTTCGAGAGCAGCGCCTTCAGCGAGACGCCGTCGACGAACTCCATCCGGATGTTGAGCGTGCCGTTGGCCTCGATCAGCTCGTGCGTGCGGATGATGCCGGGATGGTCCAACTCGCGCGTGATGTCGAACTCGCGCCGGAAGCGGGCAATCGCGTCCTTGTCGCCCAGGAACTGGGGCGCCAGCTCCTTGACCGCGTAGACGCTGCCGTCTTCGCCCGCCACCTTGTAGACCGTCGCGCTACCGCCCCGCCCCAGGGGGCGGCCGAGGATTTTGTAGGCGCCGACGGCGGCCTTCTTGAGGTTTGCGACCTTGACGGTCGAGCCCGCGCGAAGGGCGCCGATCGACTTGGAGGAGGTGCTGGCCATAGCCGGTACACCCTCTCCATCGGACGGCGCGGCGCGGGGGAAGAGTCGGGCTCCGGGCTCCGGGCCACGGGCTACGGGCTCCGGGCCACGGGCTACGGGCTCCGGGCCACGGGCTACGGGCTCCGGGCCACGGGCTCCGGGCTCCGGGCCATGGGCTCCGGGCTCCGGACCACGGGCTCCGGGCTCCGGACCACGGGCTACGGACTCTGGGCTCGGGACCCTCGGTAGGACTCAGCGCGAATGGGGGCGCAGATGTGGAACTCTGGCTGATCCAGTTGGCCTGCGAAGTCAGTAGACCAAAACCGTGGGACAGTCTTCCAAGTAACGTAGGTCCCTGGCCCGTAGCCCCTGCCCGTAGCCCGTAGCCCGTAGCCCGTAGCCCGTGGCCCGTAGCCCGTAGCCCGTAGCCCGTAGCCCATAGTCCCAACAGCTACTTGCCGTTGATCTGGATCTTCTGCGGGATGGCGCCGGCCGACTTCGGCAGCACGATCTCGAGCAGGCCGTTGTTGTACTTGGCCTGGATCTTCGTGCAGTCCACGTCGCGGGGCAGCGTGAAGCTGCGGGTGAACTTGCCGAAGTGGCGCTCGACGCGGTGCCAGGTCTGGCCCTTGTCCTCCAACTGGGCCTTCTTCTCGCCCGAGAGCGTCAGGACGTTGTTGACGATGCTCAGCTCGATGTCGTCCCTCGTCAGGCCGGGGGCCTCGCAGACGACCAGCATCTCGGTCTCCGTCTCGGCGATGTCGATGGGCGGCAGCCAGGCGCCGGTCGCGCCGGTGAAGGCCTCGTCGGCACCAAACACGCGGCCCAGATCCCGGGTGAGGCTGAACAATCGATTGAACTCGGGGTCACGGCGAATCAGGTCGAACATGGTATTTCCTCCTTCTCCCCGCTTCGGGGAACCCGTCCCCACCACTACCGGGTGAGGCACGCCCCAGTAAAGGCAACAGCCGTGCCAGCACCCACGGAAACCTGGACTCCATCGGCGATTGCAGCCGTTTCGCCACGCCGCCGGCTCCCCCTTCTCTCCACGCCTGTTTCAGGTCCGCCCGCAGCTCCGTTTCAGGATGAACGGCTCGTTTCGTTTCGCAGCACTTCGATGCGAACCCGCGCGAGCCCCTGACTCAGGAACCCCAGTTTCCGTGCCGCCGCGAACGACACGTCCAGGATGCGATCCCGCCGGTGGGGTCCCCGGTCGTTCACGCGCACGACGACCCAGCGGCCGTTGGCGAGGTTCGTGACCCGGAGCTTCGTGCCGAAGGGGAAGGTCCGGTGCGCCGCCGTCATCGAGCTGCGAGCCAGCGTCTCGCCGCTGGAGGTGCGCCGTCCCGACATCCCGTCCGAATGGCCGTAGTAGGAAGCCACGCCCACGCAGCCGCCCCCGGCCCGCTTTGCGGCCGGTCGCTTGCCTGCCCGGTAATCGGGTTCCTCGCCGGACTCCTCTTCCTGCTTGACGGCGATGGGTCTGGACACGTGGCCAGCGAATTCCCTCTTGGGCTCCGGGGCGCCGAACAGCCTTCGTCCCATCACCAGCCGCCCGCGCCACCGATCCTCGTCGAGTTGGGCGACCACGACCGTTCGTTGCTTGCGAGAGGCGAGCAGGAAATCGACGCCTCCCACGAACAATCCCAGGCCGGCGTCTTCGCCGGCCGGACCGGGGCCCAGTACCAGGATGTCCCAAGGTTGGAGGTCCTCCACGGCCACGCGCCCGCCCGCCTGCACCAGCGTTTCTTCCCGGGAAGGCACCGCGTGTCCGGCTCGCCCGTACAGAAACGAGATGAGGCCGCCGGCATCGAACCCGGCTTCCCGGCTGCGTCCACCCTCCCGGTATCTCGCTCCCAGGAGCGACACGGAGAGCTTGCGCAGCTCTCCCTCCGTGGGTGCGGGCGCTGTCGCCGCGGTCAGTTGCGGGGCCGCGAACAGCCATCCCGCTGCCGCGACGGCCAGCAACGCCCGGTTTGCTTCCATGACCCGGATGGTAGCCGACGCCGCCCTCGCGAGGCAATCGCCGGGAACTTCCCAGTCCCGAAGCCCACTGCGGAGGATCACGCATCGATAGCCATGGCCCGTCCAGTGGCCAATCCCGACGCACCGTGTCATCATGGAATGCGAAGTCGACCCGTCTGACCGCGGGATCGGCCGCTGGGGGTATCTTGATGCCTGAGATGACCACCGTTCCCGTCGCCGAGGCGAAGACCGAAACCACTCCCCGTTTTTTCAACCGGGAGATGTCGTGGCTCGCCTTCAACGAGCGCGTTCTCGAGGAGGCCCTCGACACCACCAAACCTCCGCTCGAACGGCTCAAGTTCCTCTGCATCTTCTCCAACAACCTCGACGAGTTCTTCATGATCCGCGTCGCCGGTCTGAAGCAGCAGATGGGCGCCTCGATCCTGGAGCTATCGCCGGACGGTCTCTCCGCCAAGGAACAGCTCAAGCGGATATCCGAGCGGGTCCACGAACTGATCGCCAGCCACGGGCGCTGCCTGCGCGAAGAGGTCTGGCCCCTGCTGGCGGGCAACGGCGTCGTCATCCACGCCTACCGCAGCGTTACGCAGGAGACCCGGGCCAGTGTCGACGAGTTCTTCCGCACCGAAGTGCTGCCCGTGCTCACGCCCCTGGCCGTCGATCCGGGCCATCCTTTCCCCCATCTCCTGAACCTCGGCTTGAATATGGGCTTCCTGCTCACCAGCCGCGATCGGGACGGCGAAGACCTCTTCGCTGTCGTTCAGGTGCCGAGCGTGCTGCCGCGCTTGTTGCCCCTGCGAGGATTGGGCGCCGGCTACAACTACCTCCTCCTGGAGGATGCCATCGCGCAGCACGCCGACGACCTCTTTCCGGGTTATCGCGTCACGGCGTCCTTCCCATTCCGCCTCACCCGCGACGCAGACCTGGAAATCGCCGAGGACGAAGCCGACGACCTTCTGGAGAGTGTCGAGCAGAGCCTGCGTCACCGCAATCAGGGCGACGCCGTGCGACTCGAAGTCTCGCCTGACGCCCCGCAAGAGCTGATCGACTCTCTCATCACGGACCTCCAGATCCATCCGAAAGACGTGTTCCGCATCGACGGCGCACTCAACCTGGGCGACATGATGACCTTGTTCAACCTGGATATGGCGCAACTCAAGGACCCTCCGTTCACTCCTCGCGGCCTGGGCCGGGAGAAGGGCGAATCGATCTTCCATCGCATCCGCGTCGGCGACATCCTGCTGCACCACCCCTACGACTCGTTCGATACCGTGCTGTCGCTGGTGAGCGAGGCCGCCACCGATCCGCGAGTTCTCGCCATCAAGCAGACGCTTTATCGCACCAGCGGCGATTCGCCCGTGGTACGCGCGCTGATCCGCGCTGCGGAGGAGGGCAAGCAAGTAACGGCGATCGTCGAGCTGAAGGCCCGCTTCGACGAGAAAGCGAACATCCAGTGGGCCAAGGCGCTCGAGGAAGCCGGTGTCCACGTGGTCTACGGCCTGCTGGGTCTGAAGACCCACGCCAAGGTCTGCCTGGTCGTGCGCCGCGAGGACACCGGCATCCGCCGCTACGTCCACTTCGGCACGGGCAACTACAACCCGCGTACGGCGCGCATCTACACCGATCTGGGTTTCATGACTTGCCGTCCTGACCTGGGCGCCGACGCCACGGAGCTGTTCAACCTGCTGACGGGCTACTCCAAATTCGATCGCTGGCGAAAGCTGCTGGTGGCGCCGCAGAACATGCGGGCCCGGCTGCTGGCCCTCATCGAGCGCGAGACCGAGCACGCCAAGGCGGGCCGAGGTGGGCGCATCGTGGCCAAGATGAACTCCCTGGCCGACGAGAAGATCATCGACGCGCTCTATCGCGCCTCCCAGGCGGGGGTGGCCATCGACCTCATCGTGCGCGGCATCTGCTGCATGCGGCCGGCCGTCGCGGGACTCTCGGACAACGTCCGGGTGACCAGCATTGTGGGACGCTTCCTGGAGCACAGTCGTGTCTTCCACTTCGCCAACGGAGGCGACGACGAGGTCTACATCGGAAGCGCGGACTGGATGACCCGCAACCTCGACCGCCGGGTCGAGATCCTCGTTCCCATCGAGGACCCGGTCCTGCGCGATCGTCTCGTGGTCGAAGTTCTCGGCACGTGTCTGGCCGACAACGTTCAAGCGCGCGAGTTGCAGCCTGAGGGAGCTTGGGTGCGCCGGTTGCCGCAGGCCGGGGCGATGACGGTCAACGCCCAGCGCCTGCTTCTTTCGAGCGAGCGCCCCGTCGCGCCTCCGGGCGCCGGGCAGAAACCCGTCGTCCTGGGACCGGGGCAGGCGTCGGGCGACGACCAGGCCGGCGACCAGAACCAGCCCGTTCGCCTGCGCGGCCGCCGCCGCCGGGCCAGCGTGTCCTATCCGGTCACCGGCGATATCGAAGTGCCGGCAGAGCCGGACATCTAGGGGCAAGAAGCCAAGAGCTCGGAGTGTGTCGGGGAATCTGCCGGTTTCCGGTTGCCTGTTGATTCCCCGACACGCGCCTAGCCTCTTCCCCGAGACTTTCGCGCTCCCGGGAGGTACCCTCTACTCGCTACTCGCTACTCGCTACTCGCTACTCGCTACTCGCTACTGCCCTG
>JACQFU010000352.1 GCA_016199905.1 Candidatus Wallbacteria bacterium | reverse complement strand
ATCGACTCGAAGGCCGCGCCGAACTCGTCGTCCGGTCCTCGGGCCCCCACCCGCACGTCCAGCTCTCCTCGAGAGATCTGGCGCGCGGCCTGGGCGCGCTCCTTGAGGTCCGACACCATCGAGCGGAACGAGCGCGACAGGTCCGCGAACTCGTCGTCGGTGGAGATCGGAATCGCGACCTGAAGGTTGCCTCTCTCGATCTCGAGCGTCGCGTGCTGCAGCGCGGCCAGCGTGTCCGTGAAGTGACGCGTCAACTGAAAGGACAGGACGCTGACGAAGAAGATAGCCAGGAACGTGCCCAAACCGATCACCATGTGGGCCGCCCGTCCCGCGATCTGCCCGTCGGCCGCTTCCCGGAACATGCCTTCGACCTCCTCCTTCTCTCCGGCCTGGATGCGATGGCGGATCTGGGCCGCCACCTCCCGGCCACGGCCCGTCTTGAACGCCTGAATCGCAGCGTCGGGCCCCCGCGACTCCCGGAGCGCGACCTCCTCGCGATCGATCGCGACCTTCTGCGCGATGAGAGCCGGCAGAGGCTCCAGCTGCCGCAGCCGTTCGGGGTCGTGGCTGCGCAGGTATCCGAACAGGTCGTCCTGCGTGGTGGAGACCCTCTTGGCGGCCGCCTCGAAGGCGTCCTGGTACGTTCGATCTCCGCCGACGATGAACGCTCGGGAGTTGGACTCCGCCTGCATCAGCGCCTGCAGCAGCGCGTCCATCTTGGCAGCCGATTGCTGACTGTGCGTGGCCTGGTCCGTGGCCTCTATGAGCTGGGTAGTGCTGTGATAGCTGGCCGCGCCGATCGTGCCGAGGAACAGCAGCGAAAGCCCGAAGGCACCTCCCAGCTTCGCTCCGACGGTGTATCTCATGGTGGCGCCAGCATACCAAAACGACGCGGCGGGAAAAGGTGCCCCCCACCTGTCCCCAGTCGTGCACTCACTTCATGATCAACTCGAGGTAGGCACGGCCGAACATGGTTTGCGCCAACCGGCGGACCGTCTCCAGGTCCACGGCCCTCACGTCTTCGACCCGCCGCGCAAAGCGCTCGTAGCCCGGGCCGTCGCTCTCGGCCATGGCCAGGCCCCAGGCGTCGTTCATGCCATACTGGCGCGCCAGGACCAGGCCGTTCGTGAGCCGGGTCTTCGACTTCTCCAGCTCCTCCGGAGTGAAAGGGGCCGTCGAGTAGAGTGCTATGTCGCGTTCGATCTCCTTCACGGTCGCGTCGAACCCTGCGCGGGCCACGTCGTTCTCGACGATCCAGGCGCCCGAGCCTCGCTGCCCCCAGTGCTCGAACCAGCTCCGGTAGCTGGCCCCCCGCTCGTAGACGTACTTGAAGAAGTGGCGCACGCGCAGAATGCCCATAAGCACCTGTGCCGGCAACCGGCGCGGGTCTCCCGCGCCGAACGTCCGGGCGCCGAAGTTGATCGTCCACTGGTTGCGGCCGCGCTCGAGGAGCTGGCGGCCCGCCGGCTCGGGGAGCGCGGGCTCGAGTTGCATCAGCGGGCGAGTCGGGGCCGACGGCAGGTCGGACCACCGCGTCGCCACCCACTCGGCCAGCGTCCGCGGCTCCACGTCGCCCACGACGCTCAGCACCGTCCGGCCGCAGACGAAGTGGGCCCGATGAAAGGCGCGCACGGCCTCCGCGTCGAGTTTTCGGAGGGTATCCGGCGTGCCCAGCACCGGCCGTCCGTACGGGCAGCCCGCGAAGAGCCGCGAGTAGAACTGCTGCTTGATGTACTCCAGGTTGTCCTCCGCCAGGTTTGCGATGGCTGCTAGCGTGTCCTGGCGAACCTTCTCGAGCTCGGAGGCTTCCAGCGCCGGATGGAAGAGGGCTTCCTTGACGACCGCGAGCCCCGCCTCGAGGCCGGCCCGCTCGGCTCGCAGGTGCAGGCCGGCGCCGTCGCGGTAGTCCACTTGCGTGGAGGTATCGATGCGCGAGCTGGGGTTGTGCTGCCAGGAGAGCCTCAACGCCAGGCTATCCAGCAGCCGCTCGAAGCGGTCGCGGTCCCAGGCGCGCGTGCCGTGCAAGAGAAGCTGCGCCGTGAGGCGATTGATCCCGGCGGTCCGGAACGTCTCTGCCGCTTGCCCGCCCAGCACGCGCGTGGCAACCGAGACGAGCGGCGCGCCCGGCAGCCGGTGAACCACGAGCGTCAACCCGTTGAAGTATCGGAACCGGCGGTATCCCTCCGGACCGGCCTCCTCCACGAAGCCTAAGGCCTGGCCCTTCGCCGGGAGTAAGAGACCGGGCGCCGCCAGCGACGGCAGATGGACGCGCTTTGCCGAGCGCGTCACGGCCGGCGATTCGATCGGAACCGGCGGTTTCCCGGCCGGAATCAGCATGGCCAGCGTCATCCGGGAGCGCTTGAAGAGGCGGTCCTTGACGGCCTGCACTTGGCTCACCCTCAGAGCCAGCACGCGTTCGCGAAGTGTGTGCGTCAGTTCCTCGCCCATGACGCAATAGGAGTTTCCCCAAAGGATTGCCCGGTCGCCGGCCGTCTCCCGGTCCAGCAGATAGGCGACGTCGAAGCGGCGCTTGGCCTCGTCGAACTCCTCGGCTGGCCACTTGGTCAGGTCGAGCCGCTCCAGGAACTCGGCCAGGAAGCGGGCCGTCTGGCGCGCGCGCGCCGGTTCGGTTTCAGCGCTGACGTTGAAGCTCCCTCCGTCCTTCAGCGCGTCATAGCCGGCGCCCGCGGAGAGGGCCCAGCGCTCCTTGCCCTTCGTGAGGTAGGGGTCGAGCCCTTCCGAGGAGGAGGAGAGCAGCCACGCGAGCAACGTCAGGGCGGCGCTGTCGCCGCTCGACGCGGGAGGTGCGCGCACGCCCAGGACCAGCTTGGTGGTCTTGGTGTTCTTGCTCGCGAGCACGGCCTCGCGATACGCCGACTGCTCCGGTTCGACGATTCCCAGCTCGAAGGTGGCGCGGCCCGGGCGATAGGTCCCGAACGATTTCGTGAGAAGAGTCGACAGCTCCTTTGGGTTGAAGTCTCCGGAGACGGCAAGCGCCAGGTGGTTCGGGACGAATCGCTCGCGGTAGTAGTCGCGCACCTGGGGCATCGTCAGTGCCGAGACGCCCTGCCGTGTGCCGGCCGTCATCCGCTTGTAGGGGTGCGCCGTCCAGGCCGTCGCCTGATAGAGTTTCCAGAGCTGCTGGGTGGGCTCCTCCTCGTACTTCTCCAGTTCCTGGAGGACGACCTTCTTCTCGTCGGCGAAGCGGGCCTCGTCCCAGTCGAGTGCCAGCAGGCTCTCGGCCAGCAGGTCGAGCGCTTCCGGCAGGTTCCCCTTCGGCACCGTGAAGCCGAAGTTGATGGCGTCGTTGGAGGTCCACCCGCCCGTCTCCTGCCCCAACTCGCCCAGGCGGCGCCGGAACTCGGTTGGCTTGAAACGGCGGGTGCCGCCTTTGTAGACCAGGTGCTCGATGAGGTGCAGCGCGCCCGAGAAGGTCTCGTTTTCCGTGCGGCTGCCGGTGTCGATGAAGGCCGCCACGGAAACGACGGGATGGGTCCCGTCCGGTTCGGCGAGCACCGTGACGCCGTTCGGAAGTGTCGACACCGAAAGGCGGGCTTCGGGCCCCGGGGAGCCTTGCGCGGTCGCGGTTTGAGTCGGTTTGCGAGAGGTCGCCATCGGTTGATCTGCGGCGGCGGCCGAGCAGGCCACGAGAGCCGCAAGCGCCGCCAGGAGCCACCGCATCCCTGGCAGGATAGCGCGAGGGGAGGAAAGGGGGAAGACAGAGAGCCAGCGAGCTTCGCGTCTCGAATTTCGAGTCGCGGGTCGGACCACCTTCCGCGGTTCGCTATCCTGGCGGCAGTCGAAAGCTAAACGTCGTGCCGCTGCCCGGCACGCTCTCCACCGAGATGTCGCCGCCGCGGGCCTCCACGATCATCTTGCAGATGGCGAGCCCCAGGCCGTAGCTCTTGAGCGTCTGGCGCATCGGCGAGGCCGCATGCTCCCACGGCGAGAAGAGGCGGCCGAGGATGTCCGGAGGAATCCCTGTTCCCGTGTCGGAGACCTTCACGCACATGGTGCCGGCAGCGTCCGCATCGCCCGCGAGAGTGATGCGTCCGCCGGCGGGTGTGAACTTCAGCGCGTTTCCGATCAGATTGGCCAGGGTCTCGGCGATCTTCGCGGGATCGACGGTAGCCCTGAGATTGGCCGCGATCGATTCCTCGAGGCCGATTCGCTTGCTGCGGGCCAGCACCATGTGATCGCGGACGATGTTGCGCAGCAACTTGGTGAAGTCGGTGGGCACCCGCCTCAGGCGAACCTTGCCGGCCTGCAGTTGCGACAGGTCGAGCATCTGGTCCACCAGCAGGCGAGCCCGATCGGCGTTGTCGATGACGCGTTGGAGCGCGCTGGTTCGATTCTCTTTGGCGTCGGGGCCGTTGTCATCCATCGCCATCTCGGCGAATCCGCGAATCACGGTGAGAGGAGAGCGCAAGTCGTGGACGATCATGGCCGTGAACTGGCGCCGCAGCTCGTCGACTTTCTGGCGCAGCTCCTCGCGGGCGAGCAAGTTCTTCACTCGCGCCCGCACGATCGGAGGCCGGAATGGCTTGGTGATGTAGTCGATCGCACCCAACTCCAGTCCGCGCGTCTCGAAGGCCTCCTCATCCCGGGCCGTGATGAAGATGACCGGATGCTCTTGGTTTGCTCGGAGGCTTTGAGCCGGGCGCACACCTCGTAGCCGTCCATGTCCGGCATCATCACGTCCAGCAACATGAGATCCGGGCGCGGCGTCTGAGCGGCCCGCGCCAGAGCGTCGATCCCGTTGGTAGCGGCCGAGACCAAGTACTCCGCCTCGAACAATGCCACGAGCAGGTCGAGGTTGGTTATCTCGTCGTCCACGATGAGAATCGTCGGCCTTTCTGCCATCAGGTTCCTTTCTGACTGGCCGGCAACGGCACCGCCACGTTCAGTCGTTGGGCCATCTCCTCGACCCGGCGAAGGGCCTCGCCAAACCTGTAACGCTCGATGTCGTCGCGCAGGGGCCCGGCGAGCTCCGAGACCGCACCGGGAAGAATCGGGAGCAACTGTTCGAGGACGCGACGGGCTCGCGTATCCGACGCCGACAAATGAGCGGCGAGCTCCGAAAGAAGCGGCGCGAAGTCCGGCGGCCGTTCGGAGGGAGCGAGCTGGATTGGGGGCTCCTCCTTGGGCTCGGGCAGCGTTGCCAACGCGCCCAGCAAATCACCCATCGCGCTCTGCAGCGCCCCGAATCGCTCCTCGCGCACGGCCGCGTCCTTGTCGCGAAGACCGTGATCCAGTTGAGAAGCGCTCCGCGAGACAGCGACAGCTCCCAGGCTGCCTGCGGCCCCTTTGAGCGTGTGCAGACGCCAGGCCGCCTGCTCGAGGTCCCCGGCAAAAATCGAGCGACGCAGGTCGGCGGTGAAGTCGCGATAGTCGTCGCGAAATCGGCGCAACAACCTGATGTAGAGCTCGCTGTTGCCCACTGCGCGATCCAGCCCATTCCTCCAATCGACAAAGGGCTCCAGGGCAGCAAGGAGGTCGCTGCCGCTCCGAGGCGGCAACGGGACGGAGGCAGCGATGCCGAGCGCGGCGGACCTGGCGTCCAGCTGGACGAGTTTCCTCAGCGCCGAGAAGAGTTTGCGAGGGTTGATGGGCTTGGTCACGTAATCGTTGGCTCCGGCCTCGAGGCATCTCTGACGGTCTCCGGCCATCGCGTGGGCGGTCAAAGCCACGATTGGCAAGTGACGAGTCTCCTCGGCGCTCCGGATGCGCCGAGTGGCCTCGTACCCGTCCATCGTTGGCATCTGCATATCCATCAGGACGACGTCGAATCGACCGACCTCCAGTGCCTTCAGGGCCTCGAGGCCATCGTTTGCCGACGAGACGACGAGGCCCGACCGCGTCAGAAGCTCTGTGGCCACGAGTCGATTGACTTCGTTGTCCTCAACAAGCAGGACCCGGCATCCTTGAAGTCGCTGCGGCGCGAGCCGGGCATCGAAGGTGTGGGCTGGAGCTCGGGTGGGATCTCCGCCAAAAAGCGAGAGCATCGTGTCCAGCAACGTCGAGGCAGAGGGATGCTTCCACAGAATGGCGGACACTCCCGCCGAGGCGGCCGCCTCGCCAACCGCTGCCCGGCTGCGATCCGTGAGGAGCACGATGCGAGGGCGGTTCCCCGTGGCCGTGCGGTCCAGAAGTCGTCGCGTCAGCTCCAGAACGTCCGCCTCATCGACAGATTCCTGGCTAAGCACGATGAACCGAAACGGACGAGTCGCCTCGTCGGCTTCGTAACGCTCGAGGCCGGCCTGCGCATTGGCGGCCTCGGCGGTCTCGACGGAAAAGCCCCGCAGCGTGGCAGCCAGGCGGACTCGTTCCGGCTCGTTGACGTTGACGACCAGCGCGCGAACCGTTGAAATACACACGGTCTGACTCTCGGCGAGAGCTTCAGCCGCGGGCGGGAGACCGAACAGCGCCGTGAATCGGAAACAACTGCCCTCGCCCGGCTTGCTGCTAACCGTCACGCCGCCGTCCATGAGCGCTACGAGCTGCTTGGCGATGGAGAGCCCCAAACCCGTGCCTCCGAACTTTCGAGTGGTCGAAGCGTCCGCCTGCCTGAACGCGTCGAAGATCACGGACAGCTTCTCCTGCTCGATACCCAATCCGGTGTCAGTCACGGAAAACTCGAGCCTCGCCTTCTCCGGCGCCCTCTCGAGCAGCTCGGCGACCACGCGCACACTGCCCTGCTCGGTGAACTTGATCGCGTTGTCGACGAGGTTCACCAGCACCTGCTCCAGCCGCAGAGGGTCACCGACCAGACGGGAGGGCACCTGGGGAGAACGAACGAAGTACACGTCCAGTCCCTTGCCGGCGGCTCGCAGGTCCGCATGGAAACTCAACCGGTCCAACACGTCCTCCAGCTCGAACTCCACCGCTTCCAGCGTGATCTTGCCGGCCTCGATCCTGGAAAAATCGAGGATGTCGTTGATGAGGGCAAGCAGGCTTCGGCCGGCGACTTGCATCTTCTGGAGATAGCTTTCGAGGTTGGCTGTCAGCGGCGATTCCAGGGCCAGGTTGGTGAGTCCGATGAGCGTGTTCAGCGGCGTGCGGATCTCGTGACTCATGTTCGCCAGGAACTCCGACTTGATTCGGTTCTCATCCCGGGCGCGCTCGTTGGCGTCGAGTTGCTCGCACATGTCGTTGAAAGCCCCGTAGACTCGGGCAATCTCGTCGGAGCCTGACGTCTCCAATCGCACCGAGTAGTCGCGACCACCCGCAACCCGCTGGGTTGCCTGCGCGAGCTTGTCCAGCCGGTCCGAGACCAGCCTCTGAAAACGAACGCCAATCGGAAAAGCCAGCACGAGCAGGAGGACCGCCGCGGGCACCAGCGTCGCCAACTCGCGCCGTATGCCTTCGGCGAAGCCGGTCACCGAGACCTTCAAGAAAATGGCTCCGCAGGTCTCGCCCTTGTATTGAATCGGTTGGAACGAATAGACCTGGTTGCCCTCCAAGGTCTGGGTCGTCTCGAAGACGGCGGGGGGCCAGGAGCCGGCCTCCTCGCTCAGGCGGCGATAGACGGCGAAGACCTGTCCCTGCTTGTTGTAGACGCAGGCTTCCTCGATGGCCGGGAACAGGCGT
>JACQFU010000351.1 GCA_016199905.1 Candidatus Wallbacteria bacterium | reverse complement strand
TCGACGGGGAAAAGCTGCACGGTGAGCAGCACATCTTAGTCGGCGGGGAACGTGTCGGACGGGATCTCGATCGATTCGACGACGGCACCCTTCTGGGCGCCGAAGTTGTCGGGAAGAGAGATGATGTCGGAGGTGCCGTCGGCGTTGAGAAGACCGATCTTCGTCAGGGCGTCGGCCTGCGGGAACTGGTTCTGGTCCTGCAACGGCTTGGGATTGGCGCCTGGCGGCGGCGTTGTCGGCGAAATGTCCTTCGAGGTCGCCGAGCTGGCGATCGGGCTGTCGTTGGCCGAGAGGTCGCCCTTTCGCACGGCGAAGGGTTCCGGCGCCAGCGTGTGTTCGCCGCCGCCGATGCCGTTGATTTGCAGGATCTTGGTCGTGCCGGCCTTTGGGTTGTTCACGGCGACCGTGCAGTCCGGCGGGTCGTTGTCTATGACGGCCAGCGAACCGTCCATCGTACCGGCGGGCGCGTTACCCTTGGCGATCGCCCCGACCGTCCAGGGGATCTTGCCCTCGAAGTTGACCGGCGCGCGCGTGATCGGCACCTTCACTTTGAATGCGCTCAGCATGGCCTGCTGACACTCGGGCATCGGGAAGCTCGAGGGAAGCTGGATCGTCGCGACAAGGCCGTCCTTGCCCGGCGTCTTCGACAGGATGTCCTTGGTGAGCGGCGCACTCTGGAAGGTCCCATCGGCGAACTCCTGCATGCTCTTGGCCTTGGAGGCGGCGGCGTCCATCTTGGGCGCGAACTCGTCGGCGAGCGCGCGGTCCATCAAGTTCTTGTTGGCCGTGATATCGGTCTGGCCTCCCTGCAGCGGAGGCGTGCCGGCTGCCGCGCTCTGATTGCTGCCCTGCGAGGAGATGCCGAAGAAGTCGCCCCCGTTGTAAACGGCCGCGGAGGTGATCTCGCCCGTGATGGGATCGACCGTCACGTTCTCGTCCTGCTTGGGCATGAAGGCGTAGGTGCCCACATCTTCGAACTTCGGATAGTTCACCGTCAGCTTCTCGACGTGGTCGGCGCTGTACCGATCGACGGCCTGGCCCGAGTGGGCGTTGGACATGACCCAGATGACGGTGTAGAGGTCGTCCTGCGAGAAGTCGGGTGTGCGCTGCCCCAGCTCGTTGTCGAGCAGATCGCCGGTGGTGGAGAAGACGGGGCCCGGAGCGGCGCCGGTCATCAGCATCGGCGGCGTGAGGTTGGCCACCTCGAGGTGCTTCTTGGCCTCGCCGCTTTCGGCGGGATCGTCCTTTCCGGCGGCGGAGCCGTCATTGCGCTTGACGTTCAACTTGAAGCTGATGAAGAAGTCGCCGGGCGTGCTGGCCGTGTAGGAAAACGGCGGCACTCGGTCGGTGTTGTCCTTCAGAATGCCTTTGGCCGGCTTGCCGTTGAAGGGCGCGGGCTGCTGGTTCTTGAGATTGCCGCTGGCGTCCAGGTCGGCGAAGGGCAGCCAGGCACTGCCGCCCAGGATCGCCGGGTCGGAGATCTTCTTGCCGTCGACGTCCTTCTGACCGTCAGCCTGCTCCAGGTCGGCCTTGGTCTGCAGGAACTCGAAGGTGCCGACCTTATCGGTGGCGGCCTTGGGTGTCAGAGACCACTCGTAGCTGACGATGACCTGCTGGTTCTTCTTGGGGTCGGCGTTGTCGAACTGGGTGACGATGTGGTTGACGTTGTCGTCGTAGAGGCTGGCGTCGACGGGGGGGGAGATCGTGTAGACGCGGTAGTGCACGGGCGTGGCCGTGTCCCAGTTCTTCAAGCCCTTCGGGGCCTTGCTGCCGCTAAGGCCTTCCTGCGACTCCGCCCCATAGACCTTCTTCTTGCCCGGCAGGTCCGGATCGGGCTCGTACTGCAGCGGTTGATCGCCCTGGCGGCCGGGACCGAACTCGTTCTTGAACTGTCCGCCATTCTGCCCAAGCGTATGAATGGTGAGGTCGCTCGGGTTCTTGGCGTCCTTCTTGTCTCCGCTGGGCCAGAAGATGCCCACGGTGCGGTTGGGGTCCGGGACCTTGGCGTCGTCGTCGAAGTCCGCTGGTTTGAAAATGGTGCCAGCGCCTCCGGAACCGGCCGTGAGCAGAGCACCGAAAAGAATGAGACCAGCAATTCTCGCCGAACGACGAAGGGTCATCGAATACCTCGCTTCTGTTGAGTGTTTGGAGCGCAATCCCCGACAGGGGGGGGCTTGACAGCGTAACCTAAGTGACGAAAACTCTAAAATAAGCATAGACGACGAAACTGCCTTCTGCCAAGTGTCCTCCTCGCCATGATCCGGGGCGCCCCGCACGAGCTGGCGCACGACAGCTTCCGTTGTATGCTCGTTGGGGTATCTAGTATTTCCGGAACGGGAGGTTGGGCATGACTCCGAACGACGAGGCCCCGCGCCAGGGCGGCGGGTGGCTGAGCTTGCTGGTGGCCTGGACGATCTTCGAACTGGCCAGCGGCGCCAAGACGTGGCTCAAGTTCAGCGTCTCGACGCTGGATCAGCACGTCTACCTGATGCACGTGCTGTTCGGAGTGCTCGCGGTCCTTCCGGCTCTCGTGGCGATCGCTCGCGCGATGACGGCCGCCGGGCGCTCCAGCCGTGGCACGGCGCTCGGCGTGATGGGACTGGCGATCGCGTTTGCGGCGGGGACGGGCCTGTGGCTATGCGTGCAGGGCTCCACCGCGGGGCCCTCCACGCCGCGCGACGCCCACTTCGCAACGGCCGCGGCGGTCTTGCTCTTGCTCTCGATCGCGGCCATGGCCCGGAGTGGGGAACCGCAGGCGGGGCGCAGCGGCCTGGCCGTCGTCGGCCCTCTGGTGGCCCTGGCGATCCCCTGCGCCGCCACCGCGGTCTCGATGGCTGCCTGGCCGCTCAAGTCGATGGAGATGCCCTTTCCGGACAGTTACTTCCGCAAGACCGAGCCGTTCATTCCCTCCCGGGCCAAAACGGCCCACGGTGGCGCCGTCCGGCTCGAATCGCTCGTCACCGGTCACAAATGCGGCGAGTGCCACCACGACATCTACAAGCAGTGGCTCTCCAGTTCGCATCGCCAGTCGACCATCAGCAAGTGGTACGAGAAGCAGGTTCGGTTGCGGATGGACACCTCCGATATGCGCGGCTATGCCGGGGCCCGCTTTTGCGGCGGTTGCCACGAACCGGTCGTGACCTTCTCCGGCAATCTCACCGATGGAGGCCTGGGCGTCGACTATCCGCCGAACAAGGACGAGGGCATCACGTGCGTCACCTGCCACCGAGCCGTCGCGATCCGCGACACGATCGGAAACGGCAGTTACGTCCACGGCGCCAATCAGCCCTACCTGTTCCAGAACGACGAGAACCCGGCCCTGCGCGCCGTGGGCCGCGGCCTGTTGCGGGGAAAGCCCGACGCCCACGCCCAGAACCTGATGCGCCCCGAGATGCACAGCTCCGATCTCTGCGCGACTTGCCACCAGGTCTTCTTCAAGACGCTCTACGGCAAGCTCTTCCTGATCCAGAACGACTACGACGTCTGGAAGGCGAGCCCCTACAACAAGGGCCCCAAGCACGAGAAGACTCAGCGTTGCCAGGACTGTCACATGCCGCTGGTCGACAGCGGCGATCCCGGAGCCAAGAACGGCAAGGTCCACAGCCACCGCTTCATCGGCGCCAACACCGCGCGTCCGTACCAGACCCACGACAAGGAGCAGCTGGCTCGCACCGAGGAGTTCCTGCAGCAAGCGTGTTACCTGAACGTGCACGGGCCGGAGAAGCTCGAGCCCGGCAAGGACGCCCGGTTCGAGGTGATCGTCACCAACGCCAACGTGGGACACAACTTCCCCGGCGGCACGACGGACATGATCGATGCCTGGATCGAGGCGATCGCCACCGACGCCAAGGGCCGCCAGCTCTTCGCCAGCGGGCTGCTCGATCCCAAGTCGCTGGTGGTCGATCCCGACTCCCACGTCTATCGGACCTTTCCGCTCGACATCTCCGGGGCGCACCTGTTCCGCCGGGACCTCTGGAACACCTACCGGGTGAAGGAGTCCCGACTCATCTCGCCGGAGAAGTCCGACGTAGCCACCTATCTCGTGAGGTTGCCGGCCGACGTTTCGGCGCCGATCAAGTTCCGGGCCCGGCTTCGCTTTCGCAGGGTCAACCAGAAGTTCACGGACTATGTCTTCACGGACACGAAGATGGAGATCCCCATAACCGACCTGGCCGACGACGAAATCAAGGTGTCGATGGATGCGAAGGCTC
>JACQFU010000284.1 GCA_016199905.1 Candidatus Wallbacteria bacterium | reverse complement strand
CCTGGGCTCGGTCGCTACCTTGGGTCGGGGTTGGGTTTCGCTTGTAGTAATCTGCATTCCACCTGATTAGCATGGTCCCTGACTCCAGCTCAAGCCAATTCTGGTGCCGCATGACAGCCATGCGTCCTTTGCCGCCCATGTCCGCAGTCGCGGCCGCAGCGAGTTGAGGTTCTTGCTCGTCCTGCTCGACGACGAGTTCCCGGATGCCCGGCCATCCGACCTCGCGAAAGCCGTCGGAAACTTGCTCGACCAAGGCACTGTAGAGGTGGGCCGCTGCGATCACAGCACCACCGAACACCTCTGTTGCGGGTGCATCACGCTCGAAATGCCCGATTGGTAGCGTTCGGCGGCCGCCGACCGCGAGACTTCCTGACCGCACTTCGGAGGTCCCGCGTCTGGGGCATTGTGTCCTGACGCGAAGGCATCGCGGGCAGGGCATCGTTCTTGCGAGCGACGCCGGCAGCCCGAACTGTCCCGCCCGCGTCCCGGCGAGGAGGCGGAACCCGGGAGACGCACATGACGATCAAGCGACGGTTCTTCCTGAAGTCCTCCGCGATCGGAGCCACGCTGCTGGCAGACCCCGCCGAGGTGCTGGGACTGCTGCACCTGGAGCCGCTCGACTTCGTCGACGATCTCCTCGCTTACTACCCGGACGTCGACTGGGCTCGAAACAGGCCGTCCCGATGAGCGTCGCCAGAGCCAAATTCCCCGCACCCGAGCGTAGCGCTCTCGCCACCGAGGTAATGGAGGGGATGGCCTGCAACCACGCCTACTGGGCCGCAAGCTGCTTGCTGGGGTGCCCGCGACCCGGCCTATTCGACGAGCTGTCGCGGCATACCTTCCTCTGGGAGCTGGAGCTGGCCGTCAGCTGCCTGCCCAGGTCCGAGCTCCTGCGTGAGGAGACGAGCGTCCTCGCAAAAGCGTGGCGAAAATCTGCCTCAAAGGATGCGGAGAGTCTCAGGGAACGCTACCTGGCGATCGTCGGCCAGGCTTCCCGCTCCAACGTCGATTTCACCGAGGTCGAGCGCGATCCCGCCAACTGGGAGCGCCTGGGCGAAAAGATCTCGGACGTTACGGCCTTCTACAAGGCCTTCGGAGTCCGCGTGCCCGGCGGCGAGACCGAGCGCGAAGATCACCTGGCGACCGAGCTGGAATTCGAGGGGCTCCTGACGCTCAAGGAGGCCCATGCGACGAGCCAGGACGACCTCCCCCACGCCGACCTTTGCCGGGACGCGCGAAAGCGGTTCCTCTACGATCACCTGGCTCCCGCGATGCTGGCTTTCGACGAGCAGTTCCGGCGAGTCTGCACCGACGACTTCTACCTCGCCGCCGCGCGCTTCGCCGCCGAGCTGGTCCGCTGGGACTGTCGTCGCCTGGGGGTGAGCAGCCTCGGGGGAGGGAACGGCGGATGATCGACTGCCACTGCACTCGTTTTCTTTGGCGTCTGCTGGAACGACACTACGGCTTGAGGCGCAAGCTCGAGCGCCTGGAGGAGTCCGTAGAGAAGAACAGCCGATACCGTCCCGAGGCGGCCCGCTCCCTGGCCGAGCTCCTGCGGCAATACCTCTCGGTCCTCGACCTCGTCTCGATGAAGGACTTCGAGGAAGAGGAGCTGCTCACCTGCCTGAAGGACCCGTACCGCGCCCGAGTGCTGCTCGCCAAGCCGCACCTGTCGTCGGCAATCAAGACCCTCCGCCTCATGGCGCAGGCCCTCGAGAAGTCTTCGATCGCTCTCGAGGAGGGCAGCCGCGAGGCTCATCAGGCCGCCCTCGAACTGGCTCCGGAATTTGCCCGGATGCTGTTGCACCTCATCGAGTTGCAAGACGAGATGGTCAGCGACATCCTCGAGGCGATGCTTCGACCGGAGAGCGCCGAAGCCATCATCGTCGGCGTCCCGGCGGCGACGCCCATCGCGCCGGTGCCTCAGGCGGACGCCACGGGCGACTCCTGACTGCGCGCGGCGCCCGGGTCGATCGATTGCTCGAGGGCAGAGGGGACAGACGCCGACATCCCTGCCCTTCTTCAGGCATGCGCCGGACAAGGGCACAGGGATCAGGTCGAGCACTTCATCGACCCGGTCCCGCGACGGTGGACAGCCGCCATCTCGTCAGCGGCCGTCACGCTCAGCCACGGGTACGATCCCGTCGTGATGTGCGACTGGGAGGGGCGCATCCTCTGCATCGTGCGCGGCGGCCGGACCTACCGCCGGGGACTCGGAGGCTCGGTGCTGGAGAAGGGCTACCTCGAAGGGAAGCGCTGGGTCCGCGTCGAAAGCGATCCCATCCGCCTGCGTTCGCTGCTGGAGGAGGCCTTCGCGCTCGTGGAGGAAGCCGTGCCCCACGTGCTGGCCGGCGAAGCCGCATCCTCGGTCAGCGGCACGGGGCACTCCGAAGAGTTGAGATGCCGCCTCGAGAACTGGAACCGGCTGCGCTCCGTTCGCAACCCGGGAGATCTGGAGCGCGACCGGCGCCGTTTCCTGCAAGTCTGCCAGTCGCCGCCTATCCTCCCCCCGGACCAGTACCGGGCCGTGGTCGTGCAAGTCACCACGGGCTGTCCGTGGAACGCCTGCCGCTTCTGTTCTCTGTACTCCGAGAGGACCTACCGCGTGCTGGAGCCGGAGGAGCTGCGACGCCACGCCCGCGACGTTACGAACTACTTCGGCGCCGGCCTCTCCTACCGCCAGAGCGTGTTCCTGGGCGACGCCAGCCTCTCGCGCCTGACGCCCGGCGCCGTCGCCCAGCGGGCTCAGCTCGTGGCCGAGGTGCTTCGAGAAACGATGCCGAAACGCCGGTGGCTGTTCAACGGTTTCGCGGATGCGTTCACTCCGGCCGCGTGGCCGGCAGACGCTTTGGCGCCTCTTCATGAAGCGGGTGTGCAGCGGTTCCACATCGGAGTGGAGTCGGGCAGCCAGGCGGTACTGGACGCAGCCGGCAAGCCCCAATCACCCGAAAAGGTCTTCCGGCTCGTGAAGAACTTGAAGAGCGGGGGGCTCTCGGTCTCCTGCATCTTCATCGTGGGGCTGGGGGGAAGCGCGCTGCGAGACGAGCATGTCGCCGCCTCGGTCCGCCTCCTGGAACGCCTGCCGCTCGGCGCCGGAGACTTCGTCTACCTGTCGCCTCTGGTCGGGAGCCCCCCGGGACGGCCGGCCGCGGCGCCCTCGGACTCCGAGCTGGCCGAGGAGGAGGCAACGCTGCGCCGGGCGCTGGAGCCGTCGCGGGCCGCACACGGCTTCCGGGTGGCTCGATACGACTTGCGGGAGTTCGTCTACTGACGTTCCGCGAACGCACGTCGCGGAAAGCGATCGTTGACGGACCGCCGGGGGCTGGTTATACTTTGGCATAGTGTAAACGAGTGATTACCAAACGCCGCGGTTCTGCCGTCCGGCGTACGGCCGGATTTCGCGGTGGCTGGGCCCTTGACGCTGCCTAGTAGCTCGGCTAGTCGATTGGCACTCAAGTTGCGGCAATTGCGAGCAAACGTTTACACCCAACCAGGAGGCACTCCATGCAACCCGGATCCGGTTCCGCCGCCATTCTTCTCAGGCTCCGAAACATCCTCTTAGCCGTCCTCGTCGTCACCTTCAGCGGACTGCTCTTCGGTGGCTGGTGGATCTACAAGAACCGCGCCCCCCTGCCGCGCGATATCGTTACCGCGACCGGCGCCACCTTTACCACTCTGGAGCGCATCCAGCATGGCCAGGACCTCTTCCGCAGTTCCAACCTCATGGACTTCGGCAGCATCCTGGGCCACGGCGCCTATCTCGGCCCGGACTTTACTGCCCAGGCCCTGAAGCTCTGGACGCTGGCCGCCCAGGACAACCTGGCCCGCACCCGCCTTGGGCAGGACTTCCAGTCCCTGCCCACCTCTCAGCGCCAGGCCCTCGCTGCGGAGGTCGTCGCCGCCTTCAAGACCAACGGCTACGACGCGGCTGCCGACCGTATCGTGCTCGCAGCCCCTCTGGCTGCCGGAGCCGACGCCGCGCGCAAACACTACGTCCAGTACCTGCGCACCGGCGACCTGCGCCGCGCGCTGCCACCGGGCGTGTTCGCCTCCGCCTCCGACGACGACCTGGCAGCCGTCGCCGAGTTCTTGATCTGGACCTCCTGGCTCTCCGTCACCCCACGGCCGGGCGATACCGTCACCTACACCAACAACTGGCCCTACGCTCCGGAGTCGGGCAACACGATGAGCCCCGCCTCCATCATCTGGAGCGCCGTCAGCGTCGTCGGTCTCATCGGAGGCCTGGCCCTGGTGCTGCTCCTGTACTCCTGGCTGGGTGGCGAGAACGATTCCGAAAGGCCCGCCCGCTGGATCCTCGAGCGCGAATTGACGCCCAGCCAGAGGCGCCTCGGAAAGTACTTCTTGGTCTCCTCCTTGCTCCTTGTGCTGCAAACCCTGTTCGGTGGTTTGATGGCGCATGACTATGTCACCGGCTCCGACTTCTACGGACTGCCGCTAGGCAGCCTGATCCCCTTCCAGCTCGCCCGCGGATGGCACCTGCAACTGGCGATCTTCTGGATCGCCACGGCCTGGATCGGCATAGGCCTCTTCCTCGCCCCGGTCCTCTCGGGCAAGGAGCCGCGCGGCCAGGCAGCCGGCGTCGACGTCCTCTTCTGGGCGCTCGTCGTCCTGGTCCTGGGCAGCATGACCGGGCTCTTCTTCACGATTCACGGCAAACTCGGCGCCGCCTGGTACTGGCTGGGCACCACGGGCTGGGAGTACTTGGAGCTGGGACGCATCTGGCAAGTCGTCCTGGCCGTCGGCCTCACACTCTGGCTGATCCTGATGGCCCGGGGTCTGGGCTCTGCCTTGCGCGCCGAGGGCGAAAACGGCGACATGGCTCGCCTCTACCTGGCGACCTCGGTGGCCATCCCGTTCTTCTACCTCTTCGCCTTCGTCATCCAGCGCGGCACCCACATCACCGTCGCCGACTACTGGCGCTGGTGGATCATCCATCTCTGGGTAGAGGGCATCTTCGAGGTCTTCGCCGTCGTCGTCACGGGCACACTGCTGGTGCGGATGGGCCTGACCACCCAGAGCCAGGCGCTGCGTTCGCTCTACCTGCAGCTGCTCCTCTTGCTCGGCTCGGGCGTTCTCGGAACGGGCCATCATTACTACTGGATCGGCGCCCCCGAGGCCTGGATCGCCGTGGGCTCGGTCTTCTCGGCACTCGAGGTCATTCCCCTCACGCTCCTGCTGGTCGAGGCCGCGTCCTACTACAAGAGGTCCAAGCAGGCCGAACACCGCGGCCCCTACCAAGAGACCTTCCTGTTCCTCGCCTCCACGGCCTTCTGGAACCTGGTGGGCGCGGGCCTGCTCGGCTTCCTCATCAACTTGCCGGCCGTCAGCTACTTCGAGCACGGCACGTTCTTGACGGCCACCCACGGACACGGCGCGATGATGGGCGTCTTCGGCTTCCTTGCCATCGCGGTGATGCTCTTCGGGATGCGCCACCTCGTGACCGAGGAAGCCTGGCCCGGACATCTGTTCCGGCTCAGCTTCTATGGCTTGAACCTGGGCCTGGCCGGGATGATCGCGATGACGCTTCTGCCCGTAGGTTTCGGCCAGCTCTACGAGTCGATGGTCTCGGGGTTCGACGCCGCGCGCTCCACGGCCTTCTACGACAAGAGCTGGGTGCACACGCTGCTCTGGCTTCGCATGATCCCGGATAGCATCTTCATCGTGCTGGGCGCCGTCCCCTTGGCCGCCGGCCTATTCCTCTGCTGGCGCTCGACACTCGGCCCCCCGCGGACCGAGGCGAGCTGAGCCTGCAAACCTCTCCCCAAGCCTCGAGCCCCTGGCGAAGCTTCACGGAAACGCCAGCACCCAGCTCGCGCGGTCGTTGTCCCGCATCTCGGCCTGCTGCAACTGCGCGGCGTAGAGCCGCTCGGCGATCGTGTGATTGAGCCAGTCGCAGACACGGTACCCGATGACGGAGTCGCGGTTGCAAAGGGCCCGCAGTTTCTCGGCGTCGATGGCCACGAGCCGCACCGGCTCCATCGCGACGGCACCCGCGGTCTTGCTGTGCGGAGGGACGAAGGCCGACCAGCCGAAGATCTCGCCGGGACCCGCAGTCAGCTGCGTCACGGGTCCTCCGGTTGGGCCCTCCGACTGGATCGCCACGCGTCCCTCCAGCACGAGGTAGAGCACGCGGTGCGTGTCCCCCGTGTTGAAGAGGACGCTGCCGGCCGAGTAATCGACCCGTTTGGAGAACCGGGATATCTCCCGTAGCTTCGACTCTTCCAGCTCCGCGAAACAGGGGGCTTTCCTCAAAAGCTGCATCGAGTCCATGGGCCTTCCTCCAACCTCCCGTCCCGTCGCGGACAGGGCCTGAAGTTGTGAAGCGGAGCGCCCCACGCTTCGACGTTGCCGCAGCTTTCGTGCCGCTCTCCCACGGACCACGGACCACGGACTCCGGACTCCGGACTCCGGACCCCGGACCCCGGACCCTAGCCGTAGCCCATGGCCCGTAGCCCATGGCCCGTAGCCCGTAGCCCCTAGCCCGTAGCCCGTAGCCCCTAGCCCGTAGCCCGTAGCCCGTAGCCCGTAGCCCGTCGCCCGTAGCCCGTAGCCCGTCGCCCTTTCGTGGCACGGGAAATGCGGCATCCAATGCCTGGAAAACGGAGGTGAGTCATGAGCCTCATTGAGAATCTCGAGAATGCGCCATGCTTCAAGAAGCTTCAGGAGTCCGCGCTGCGGAAGATCCTGGGAATGTCCCGTACAGTCCATTTCCCGCCGGACAAGGTCATCTTCTCGGAGGATGACACGCAGAGGGATCTCTTCCTGCTGCTGGAGGGTCGCGTCTCCATCGAGCTGCGACAACCGGACAAGCCGCCCGTTCATCTCCTGACCGCCCGGCCCGGAGAGATATTCGGCTGGTCCGGCTTCGTCCCGCCTTACGTGAAGACCGCAACGGCCATTGCGCTGGAGTCTGTCCGGGCGCTGGTCATCGACGCCCGGGGGCTCCGAGAGCTCTGCGAACGGGACTACGAGGTGGGCTATCGCATCTGCGATTGGCTCAACGGACTGCTCGCCGAGCGCGTCTGGGCCACTCGACCGTACCTGAAACATGCCGGCGACTCCGGCGACAACTGGTCGCAGACGGAGTCGCTCTGACCACTCCGCACAGATACGGCGCGCCCCGCGCCGCGAGCCCGGAGACCCTGCGTGGAACCGGCCGGCTGCCGAAACTGCCCTGTGATAACTGCCCCCTCGAACGGGGCGCCAACCTCACTGGGCGGTAGCCGGCCGGGCCTGTCTAGTGGAGGAGACAAACGTGCCATCCCTTTCGAATCGCACCCGCGCCCTCGGTACTGAAAACGCCTTCGTCGTGCTCAAGGAGGTCAAAGCCCTCCAGGCCCAAGGCAAGGACATCCTCAACTTCTGCATCGGCCAGCCCGACTTCCCGACGCCCACCAACATCTGCGAAGCCGGTTGCCGAGCCATCCGCGAGGGCAAGACAGGCTACACGCCCAGCGCCGGAATCCCGGAGTTGCGCGAGGCGATCGCCAAAGAAGTGGCACGCACCCGCAACATCGCCGTTAGCCCCGACGACGTCGTCGTCGCCGCCGGCGCCAAACCGTTCATCGGCTATTCCGTGCTCTCCGTCACCGACCCGGGCCGCAATCACGAGGTCCTCTACCCCAACCCGGGCTTCCCGATTTATTCGAGCCAGATCGGCGTCCACGGAGCCGTGCCCGTCCCGATGTTCCTTGACGAGGCGCGCGGCTTCACGCTCGACCTCGACCGCCTGGAGAGCCAGGTCACGGCCGGCACCCGGATGATCATCCTCAATTCACCGCAGAACCCGACCGGCGGAATCCTCGGCCAGAGCGACCTCGAGGCGATCGCCGCCATCGCCCAGCGCCACGATCTCTGGGTCTACTCCGACGAGCCCTACTCCCGGATCGTCTTCGACGGCGCCTTCCGCTCCATCGCCAGCATCCCCGGAATGGCCGAACGCACCCTGCTCGTGGACGGCCTCTCCAAGACCTACTCGATGCCGGGCTGGCGCCTGGGCTACGCGGTCAACCGCGCCCTGGCCCCTGCAATGAGCAACTGGGTCACCAACACCGAGAGCTGCGCCGCCCACATGGTCCAATGGGCCGCGCTGGAAGCGATCTCCGGCCCCCAGGACGACGTGAAGCGCATGGTCGACTCCTTCCACGCGAGGCGCGACCTCATCGCCGACGGTCTCAACAAGCTGGACGGCATCCGCTGCCACAAGCCCGGAGGCGCCTTCTACGTCTGGCCGAATGTCACCGAACTGTGTCATCGGGTCGGCGCCGCCGACAGCGACGCGCTGCGCAAGATGCTGCTCCACGATGCGGGCGTGGCCGTCCTGTCCGACGTTCACTTCGGCTTGCCTCCGCAAGACGGTTCCCAGCACATCCGCTTCTCGTACGCCGCATCGACCCAGGACATCACGCGAGCGCTAGAGCGCATCGCCGACTTCGCCGCCAAGCGCTGCGCTGCCGCCAGGAGGAAGTAAAGATGGGAGAGAGCAAGAAACACGACATCCAGGACCTGGAGCGGCTGGCCCGCCAGGTCCGCGCCCTCACGCTCACGTCGATCCACGCCGCAGGCAGCGGCCACCCGGGCGGCAGCCTCTCCGCGGCCGATCTCGTCACCGCCCTGTTCTTTGACGCAATGCGTCACGATCCCGCCAACCCCGAGTGGCCCGGCCGGGACCGTTTCATCCTGTCGAAGGCCCACGTAGTCCCCGTCCTCTACTCCGCGCTAGCCCTGGCCGGCTACCACAAGCCCGAAGACGTCGTCACCCTGCGCAAGCTCGGCAGCCCGTTCCAGGGCCATACCGACCGGCTCAAGGTCCGCGGAATCGAGATGTCCGGCGGCTCGCTGGGCCAGGGCCTCGGCATCTCCGTCGGAGAAGCCCTCGCGGCGAAGCTTCGCGGGGAGACCCACCGCATCTTTTGCCTCATGGGCGACGGAGAGCAGCAGGAGGGCTCCATCTGGGAGGCCGCCATGGCTGCCAGCCACCACGAGCTGGACAACATCGTCGCCATCGTCGACAAGAACGAACTGCAGATCGACGGCCGCGTCGAGTGCGTCATGGACGTCGACCCGCTCGACGCCAAGTACCATGCGTTCGGGTGGCGCGTCATCCGGGTCGACGGCCACGACATGACCGCCGTCGTCGACGCCCTGCGCCGCGCCCGGAAGAGCCGCGCCAAACCCACCGTCCTCATCGCCCGCACCGTCAAGGGCCGCGGCGTGAGCTTCATGGAAAACGTCGCCGGCTGGCACGGCAAGGCCCCGGACCGCACCCAGCTCGACAACGCCCTGGCGGAAATCAAGGCCGAGGGCTTCGACACTGCCCGCGTGGAAACCCTGCTCGCCGGCGCGCGCGAGTTCGGCAAAAAGTCCGCGGAGCGCGTGCGCGCCGCCCGCCCTCAACTGGGCCGCAACTACTGGTGGAACGAGACCGATCGCATGCACGCCCGGATGGACCTCACTCGCGGCGGATTCGGGAAGGCCCTGGCCGACCTCGGCAGCGACCCTCGCGTCGTCACTCTCAAGGCCGACATCAGCGACAGCATCAAGATGCTCGACTTCGAGAAGGACCACCCCGAGCGCAAGGCCCGCGCGATCTCCGTCGGCATCGCCGAACAGAACATGATGCAGGTCGCGGCCGGACTGGCGCGCGAAGGCTTCATCCCCATCACCGGCACCTACGGCGTCTTCGCCTCCGGCCGCCCCTGGGACCAGATCCGCACCACCATCTGCTACGGCGATCTCAACGTGAAGATTGCCGGCGCCCACGGCGGCGTCTCCGTCGGTCCCGACGGCGCCACGCACCAGTCGCTCGAAGAGATCTCGCTGATGAGCATCTTGCCGCGGATGCGCGTGCTGGTGCCCTGCGACGCGCTCGAAACGGAGAAGGCGACGCGCTTCGCCATCACCGAGATCGTCGGCCCCTGCTACATCCGCTACGCGCGCGAAGCCACGCCGGCGATCACCAAGCCCGAGACTCCGTACGTCTTCGGCAAGGCCAACGCCATCCGCTTCCGCAACGAAGCCGATCAGTTCGCCGACGCCTTCGAGACTCGCCTGGCCGCCGACATGCCCGACGAGCACGAAAAGCTGGCCATCCTCGCCTGCGGCCCGATGGTGGCCGAGGCCATGCGGGCGGCCTGGATGCTGAAGACGGAGAAGGGCATCGAGACTCGCGTGCTCAACTTCCACACCGTGAAGCCCCTCGACCACGACGCGATCCTGCGCGCCGTCCGCGAGGTCGGCCTGCTGCTCACGATCGAAGAGCATCAGGCCGGCGGCTTCGGCAGCCTCGTCGCCGCCGCCGCCGCCACGGACAAGCAAGCCGCCGAGCCCCTGCAGATGAAGATCCTCGGCGTGTCCGACCGCTTCGGCGAGTCCGGCGCCCCCTGGGAGCTTCTGCAGTCCTTGGGGCTCACCGCAGAGAGCATCGTGAGTGAATCGCTGAAGTTACTCGGGATGTAGTGTAACGTATCTAGCGCTTCTTTCCGTTCGTGGTGAGCTTGTCGAACCACGAGTAAGACGGCAGACCTCGCCTTTCGACAAGCTCGGGCGAACGGAGATGTAAGGGAATCTCCGTGACCCCACACCAGAGCTCGCGCTTCGGGCGATGAAGCTGCAAGACTTTCGCCTGAGCCGCGACGGCTCCAAGCAGGCACGAAACCGCACCTTGTGTGCGCTTCTTCGAGCCTTCGTGGTTCATCGGTCGGCTTCGGAAACAGTCGAACGAATGAAAAGCGGCCCGTGGATCGGCGCTTCTTGCACCTACCCACGGGCCGCGACCTCAGGCATCAAACCTAGTTCTGTCCTCTGCCGTGCTCGGCCTCGATCTTCTGGAACGCGGCCGTCTCCTTTCGAACGGGCACCGTCACCGTCATCACCCGTTCGTTGCCGCTGAGGTCCTTGACGCTCACCACGATCTTGTACGTGCCGTCGCTGTGGAACACGTACTCCATCGTTTGGCAGGGGGACAGCGGCTGCGGGCTGGAGTTGTTGCTCTCGTCCACCAGCGTCCGTTCGGTTTCTTGCGAACCGTCGGGCTGGAAGACCCGCACGGTCATCTTCCCGATCGGGTACATGATCTTGCCGCTCTTTTCGACTTCGCCTAGGTTGTCCTCGCCGCAGACCTTCATGTTCATCCGGTGGTTCTGAAGGATGGGCGGCTTGGTGCCGGAGGCCGTGATGTCGAGGAAAGAGTGGCCCTGGGCATCCGGCGGGTTGCTGATGCCGGGAGGGGCCTCCGAGCTCCAGTCGTGAGCCTGGTTGGCGTAGTCGCCGTAGAGCCGCTGGCTCACGGGCTTGCTCGCGTCGACCCGGCTGTGCGGCGAGTCGTAACTGTAGATCTGCGAGACGGCTGCGTTGGTGCCCGCAGGGACGTCGTTCGGCACGCCGACCGTCCATTTCGCGGTGTCGGTCGTCGTCGCTCGCGTCTGCGCCTCTTCCAGCGTCATCATCGCGTTGGGCCGGATATTGTCCACCGTGCTGTACGTGCCGCTCACCAGCACCTTCTCGTTGCCGCAGCAGTCCGCCGCGTTCACCTTGAAGTAGCTGTCGCGCGCATCGACGCCGCTGTTGGGGCCGCCGTTGCCAGCGTGCGGTTTGCCGGACAGATCGGGCTGGTTGAGATCCGCGTCGATGCTGGCTTTGTAGTCCTGACCGGCGTAGCTGGCGAACCCCAGCGGCACGGCCAGCGCGCCCGGGGTAACCGCCAGGTTCGAACCGTGCGCCGTGATGCCGATGATGCACTCGGCGCCCATCTTGTAGACGATCTTCGCCGTGTTGGGATAACCGAAAGTGCCCGTTCCGGCGTCGGTCTTCCCGTAGTTGGCCTGAGCCTTCTCTGGCGTGTTCTCGTAGAGGAAATTGACTGCCTTGAGAAGGTTCCCGTCGAAGGCGATCGGCGTGTACTTCGTGAGCCAGCTTCCCTTGGCGTACGGATCCTCGGGGTTGGGGTTGGCCGCGTCCACGGTGCCGACGTAAGGACCGTCCACGATCTTGTTCCCGTCCTTGTCGGTCACCTCGTAGGGCGGCACGTAGATGATGTAGCGGTCGAGATCCTTCAGCTCCACGCCGGGGCCCAGTCGCTTGCCCTCCGCGCTGTAGCGGTAACGGTCTCGGATCGAGCGGCCGATCTCGAAGTTCATCGTCGACTTGGAGTTCACGTCGTTGGGGTTGTCGTTGTCGACGTTGAGGCTGGCCAGCAGCCCCTCTCCGCGGCTCGGATCGGGGAAACCGCGGCGCGCCACGGGCTGGTTGTTCGCCTCGCTAACCTTGTCGAGAGACGGCAGATCGATGTCGGCGTTGGAGGGCGGCAAGTTGCCCGCGCTGGCTTTGATCGCCTTGGCCAGCTCGTCGGCCGATTTCGGCATCGGCGGATAGTGGTCCTCGACGTAGAGCTTCCGCTCGCCGATCTCCTTGAAGTTCCCGGCCGCCACGAAGCTCGCGGCCGGCACCGGCGACGCGGCCGCGGGCGCCCGCATCACCTTCGCCTTCGAGACGACGTAGACCTGCATCTTCTCCTTCTCGAACCGCGGATCGTTCGGATCGAACGCCTGGTGGCCCGGGTCGAAGGCCACGTCGCCGGGCGGGCCATACTTCACCGAGACCGTCGACGGATCCGTCAAGCGGAACTTCACCGGCGAGGTCGCCTTGCTCACCGGGGCGTCGAGCTTCTCGTACTTGGCCAGGAACGCCGGCGACTCCAGTTGCGTCTCGTCGTTGATCTTCGTCCCGTCCATGTCGGGCACTCGATTGTTCTGCCCCTTGTCCGGCAGGCTGGCCGTCTTCTGGAAGTACCAGGTCACCTTCACGTCGTCGAAGCGATACCAGTTGCCCGGATCGGTCTTGCCGAACTTGTAGACGTAGTTGCCGTCCGTGTCCTGGGCCTCGGTGATCTGATTGTCGGCCAGGAAGCTGGGCTCTGCGGTCCGCAGCGCCGGCCGTTCGATGAACGCCGTGCGCGCCTCGGCCAAAGTCGGCGCCAGCAGAGGCTGAACGCCGTTGCCCGGGTTGCCGTCGCGGTCCCAGGCCACAGCCGGCGTGAGCGCCGTGAAGAAGTCGGAGGCGCGGTGATCGGCGATGAACTTCTTCACTTCGTCCTTGGCGTTGTCGAAGAAAGCCTGATTGGCGCTGTTGTCGGGCGGCAACAACGGCCAGTTGCGGACGGCGTAGTTGAGGTCGTCCTCGTCGATCTTCGGCGGTACGTCGTTGGTGAGATCGGGCTTGCCGAACTTCGTCTGGAAGAGGGCCGAATCGCCGGGCAACTCTTTCATCCGCAGTTGCACGGGCGCCACGACCTGGTCGGCGTCGGTCAGCCCCTGCGCCGGCGGCGCCGCCTGACCGTGGGCCAGCGCGGCCAGGACCAGCCCGAGCGCCGCCACGAGCCAGACTGCGTCCAGCCCCCTGGCCAGGAAACTCC
The DNA here is from genome assembly GCA_016199905.1 of Candidatus Wallbacteria bacterium. Classification (GTDB taxonomy): domain Bacteria; phylum Muiribacteriota; class UBA6191; order JACPRK01; family JACPRK01; genus JACPRK01. The sequence goes on along the minus strand of JACQFU010000284.1, from coordinate 7,047 downwards.
GGGTACTGAATTCAAACTCAAGGGTTCCGTCGAGTCTCTTTACCATCGTGTACTCCCTCCCCTCAGAACATGCTCGCCTTCGTGCGGTAGTAATCGTCCAGCCTCTGTCTCATTTGCTCCATCTCCGTGGTGTCGGCCGGCCGCTCCACGGCCGTCGACTGCAGGTCCTCGATCAGCGATCGAGCGCGGCCCGCGAAGGGGAACGCCGGCTCCAGAGCCAGCGCGGTCTTCAGGTGCGTGATCGCCTTGTCGATGTCGCGGAACGGCAGGTACTTCCAGTCCCGGTCGGCACCCATCAACAGGAAGTCCGCGTTGCGCCGGCCGCTGAGGAACACGCCCAGCGAGTAGTTCGCGTAGACGTTCTGGGCATCCAGTGCAACCGCATTCTTGTAGAACTCCTGGGCGCGGGTCATCTGGCCCTGGTATTCGCTGAAGACTCCCTTGGCCCAGTGCGCCACGGCTGAGTTCGGCGCGAACGACGCCAGCCGCTCCAGGACTGGCGCCGCCGCCAGGTTGTTGCCGGCGCGGTAGTAGGCGTAGATGAGCGCGCCGTAGTAGCGCGGGTTCTCGCGGCCGATCTCGATGGAGCGCTCGAACCACCCGATCGCCTTGGCGAAGTGATTGGGCTCCGTCTCCTCGCTCATCACCATGTTGCCCATCCGGAAGTAGACTTCCGGGTCCTGGGGCGCCAGCGTCAGCGCCTGGCGAAAGAGCGGCTTGGCCTTGTCGAAGCGCTTCTTCTGGACGAAGACGTCACCCAGACCGAAGTAGCCGCGCACGTCCTTGGGGGCGATGTCGTCGATCAGCTTCTGGTAGATCGCGATCGCCTGCTCTTCGTTCTCGTCGTTCATGTAGGCCCGCGCGGTCTCCAGCAGCACGTCCACGTTTTTCGAGTCGCGCCCGATGGCGGTCTTCAAGTAGCCGAGCGCTTTCTTCGGCTCGAACGGCGGAGCGTAGAGATAGGTGCGTGCCATCTCGACCAACGCCGGCACATAGGCCGAGCGGTCGATCGGACCCTTGAGCCGGGCCCGCGCCTCGCGCACCTTGCCGGCAATGAGGTAGGCGCCGCCCAGGGCCGTGTCCGCGGCGTCCAGGTCGGCTCCGGAGGCTTTCGACGCGGCCTCCTGCAACTGCTTCAGGCCCTCGTCGGACTTCCCGGCGCCGACCAGTTCCAGACCCCGCCGATAGCGGTCCGCGCCCGCAAGCGGATCTGCGGCCTGTCCCGCAGCCGGCGGCACTCCGAGCGCCATCGCCCCTACCGCCGCAAGCACGGCATACTTGAACCGTCTCACCTCGTTGCCTCCTCTCGGTCCCGGGCATCCACGGCGGCCAGCCGTCCCTGCCTTACCAGGACCTTCCACTGGCTCTCGCCCGGGCGGCGGCGATAGACCGTCCCCCGGGCCGAGCCCGCAAACAGTTCGTTGGTCTCGGAATCGCAATACAAAGTGCGGATGTCCCGGTCCTCCAGACCTGCCCCCGCGACCCGCTGCTCGAAATCCCGCGCCGGGTCGTAGGTGCCGATCCCCGACTCGGTGGCGATCCAGAGCAGCCCGCTCCGATCCACCGCCAAACCCCGCACGCTGGCAGCCGGCAACGCCTCGGGCGGAGGCCGGAACCACTTGCCGCCCTCGAACATGAAGAGCCCGCAGTCGCCGAAACCCACCCACAACGAGTCGCCCTGCCGCGCCAGCGCCACCGCGTTTCGGTAGAGCGGAAAGAGGTCGCTGCGCTCGATCCGCCAGGCACCGTCGGCCCCGCGCCGGGAGACCCCGCCCAGGCAGGCCGCCCAGAGCGCGCCGTCCGGAAGCTCCAGCACGTCGTTCACCCAGTCGCCTGCCAGCCCGTCGGACACGGTGAAGGTGCGCCACTGACCGGACGACCCGGAACACCAACTCAGTCCCTTGCCTGTCGTCCCGACCCAGATCCCGCCGTGGCTGTCGGTCTTGATCGCGTGGTAGATGTTGTGCGCGGGCCCCTCGCCGGCGCGGATGGCGCGCCAGCCCTTGCCGTCATAGACGTCGATGCCGGCGCACGTCCCGATCCAGAGCTCCTTGCCGCGCACGGCCAGGCAGTTGACCCGGTCCTCGAGCAAGGGCGAAGTCCGGCGCGTGTAGCGCTCCAGCCCCCGTGCGCCCACCCGGAAGAGGCCCTCGCCGTACGTGCCGAACCAGAGGTCGCCTTCGTAGCGGGCGAAGCACCGCACCACGTCCCGGAACGTCTGCTTGGGATGCGTGACCAGGGTCGGCCCCTCCGGGCCGGCCATCCGCAGCACCTTCACGGTCAGCAGCGGCGCCTTGCGCGCAGGCTCCGGCCGCGAGCCGCCGTGGCAAGCCGCGGCCCCGGCCAAAGTCGCCAAGGCAATCACGACTCGCACGCTCCTTTGCATCCTCACACGACCTCGGGCACCCGCTGCGTCGAGACGACGCGGTGGTCCACCAGCTTCAGGATCGGTTTGGCCTGGCGCACCTCGCGGTAGGCCGTCAACTTCCCGAAGGGCACCAGCTCCAGGGCGCACGGCAGCGAGAAGCGCGCCTCCAGCCCCACCCGCGCCCGCTCGGCGGCCTCAGCCCCGGCGGCGTAGTCCTCCAGCTCGACCTGCAGCCTGTCCTCGTGGAGATGCACGCGGTAGTCGCCGAAGAGGCCGTGCCGGAAGATCGCGTCCTCGAACTCGGCCACGTTCACCCGCTCGCGCCCGAGCATCGCCGACAGCTCCCAGCGCCCGTGCGGATAGATGCTCTTGCGGTACCCGAACCGGCAGTCGCTCGCGGCGATGGTCACCTGGTCGTCGAGCAGGTAGCGGATCATCGGGCTGGAGCGCTTGATCAGGTTCGTGAAGACGAAGCGGCCCGTGCCGTACTCGCTCGAGTGCGTCAGCGCGTCGTCGAACACCTCGGTGTGGTACGCGTCGAGCACGTGCTGCTCGCCGCAGGGACAGGCGAGCGCGAAGAACCCCTCCACGCACGCGTACGTGTTGATCTGCACGAGCCCGAAGTGCTCCTCGATGCGCTTCTGGCGCTCGCGGCTGCACAGCTCCGCCGTGGACATCAGGACCCGGAGCCGGCCGAGCGCCCGATCGGCCGAGTCCGGGAAGTCGTCGCGGGCGATGCGCGCCCAGCAGAGGAAGTCGATCGGCGCCGCCGCCACCACGGAAGGCCGGAGCCGGACGAGCGCCCGGGCGATCCGATCGGGCGTCGCCAAGGTCGAGCGGCTGCCGACGTTGGCCACCAACGCACCGGCGTTCTGGAGCACGTCACCGAAGGTCATTCCGGCAATCGTGAAGCCGAAAGCCAACCCGTTGACCGCGCTTCGGTTCTCTTGAAGCGCGCCCTCGAGGTAGGGCCCGTAGGCCGACAGGTGGGCCAACCGGCGCGCGGAGCGGAACTCCCGCTCGGTGTAGAAGCACGGCGTGGGGCTGCCGAGAGAGCCGGTGGTCTCCCCGTAATAGATCGCGTCGGACCAGTGGTCCGAGGCCAGCAGGTCGTAGGGCGAGACGTCGCGCACGGTCTCCTTGCGCAGGATGGGCAGCGACTCGAAGTCTCGCTCGTCCAGCCCGGCGTAGAGCCTGCGGTAGAACACCGTCGCGTACTTGGCGTAACTGGCCATCGCCTCCGGCCGGGCTGCAAGGAGTCGGAGGAGCCGCCGGATGATTCGTCCCCTAAATGAGACCCCGTACGGCTTTCGAGAGCGCGCGCGGCGGTCTTCCACCGCGTGCTCGGCCCGCTCGGAGAGCGCCGGTCGCTCCTCGCCTCCGGTCAAGATCGTCCGCACCGTTTCGACTCGACTCATGATCGCCTCCAGCGCTGGATGCACGTACCAGTAGCGCGCGCCTTCGCCGCACGAGGGGATGCACCGGGCGCAGGCTATGCAAGACGTGCGCGCCAGGAAGCTCTCGTCCCCCAGTTGAATGCCCACCGGGCAGGCGGCCACACACTTGTTGCAGCCCGTGCATTTGACCGTGTCGTGCTCCACTCGAACCATCGCCACGCGGTTGAAGAGCCCGAGCGCCGCGCCCAGCGGGCAAAGCGCATGGCAGAAAAGCCAGCCGCTCACCGCAAAGAAACCGAAGACGAACACGGCGGCCACCAGCACGTGAAAACCGACGACGCCCAGAGTCGCCCAGCTCGCGGCCACGGCCGACTTCCCGGTCGTCGCGTAGTAGGGCAGCAGTCCGTAGACCAGGCCGCTCGGGCAGAGGGTGGCGCAGAACGCGTGCACCCCCGTATCCCCCCGCCAGTACATCCAGGCCGGCAGCGCGAGGACCGCCCCCAGCACCACGAAGCGCAGCGCCCAGTGCCCAGCCTTGAGCTGCACGCGCCGCAGCGAGAACCGTTCGGCGATATCGGCCAGCATCCCGAACGGGCAGAGCCAACCGCACACCGTGCGCCCCAGCACAGCCCCCGTCGCCAGCACACTCCCCACGGCCAGATACGGAAAGCGGCCAGCCACGATCGCCGACTGCACCGCCCCAACCGGGCAGGCGCCCGTTGCCATCTCACAGGCCTGACAGTTGAGAAACGGAAACGATCCCGCGGCACAGCGCGGCACCGCCGCAACTCCCGCCACTCGAAGCACGCCAAGACGCGCGCCGACGAACGTGAGCCAATACGTCAACCACCGGCGCACGCCGCGACCGACGTCCGGATTGCGCCAGCGGACCAGCCAGTAGAAGGCCGCGAAGATGAGCGCGAGCACCGCCAGCGGACGCACCTCCACGTGCGTCATCGTCCGGTAGCTCTTCGTCGCGGCAAGATCCGGAGTGCCGGTCCAAAGCCTCTGCACGAACGCCGAGTAGTTCTGCCCGGAAGGTGTCGGCGCGCTCTGAGCGCTTGCGTGAGGTTCCTCCGGACTCGAGGCGTACCCCGCCGATGGTGCGGCCGAGATCGGATAGTCGGCCGCGCCTGCAGCCGCCGGCGTTTGGGACGCCGGATAGTCCCCGTAGGCCATCTGCCGAGCCAGGCGCCCCCAGTCCCCCAGAACGAACCCCGCGATCGTCAGCACAAGCCCCAGCGCCAGCAGTCGCTCCGCAAGGCGGTCGTGACGCCAGACGTCAGGGGCCGCCATCCCCACCTTCTCCCAGCTTGCGGAACTTGCCGCCCTCGACCACCGCCAGCTTCACTTCGCCCACCAGATTTCCGGACCCGTCGAGGGTGATCGGCCCGGTCACCCCCGGAAAGTCCCGAGTGGCCGCCATCGCGTCGCGAATGCGGGCCCGGTTGGTTCCGACCTTCCGGATGCTCTCGATCACGATCCGCGTCGCGTCGTAGGCGTGGGCCGAGAAGGAGTCGGCGTCATGCCCATACTTCTCCCGGTAACGCTTCAGGAATTCCCGACACAACGGGTCGTCCCGCTCCGAATCAAAGGGATACGTCACGACCGTGCCCTCCGCCGCGGCGCCCGCCAGCTCCGGATAGATCGGCGCCACGAGCCCGTCGCCGCCCAGCACGGGCGCAGCCACTCCGCGCTCCCGCAGCGCCTTCACCAGCAGCGCCGCTTCCCGGTACAGCCCCCAGATCACCACGGCGTCGGGCTTCAGCCTGACCAGCCGCTCGGCGATTCCGCTGAAGTCCTTCTGGCCGCCCGTGAACGACATCTGCAACAGCACCTCGCGGCCCAGCCGGCGCGCCAGGCTCCGGATCTCCAGGATTCCCATCCGGCCGTACTTGCTCTGCTGGTTGAGCAGCGCCACCCGCCGGTAGCCCTTCTTCCCGAACATGTAGGCCGCCAGGGCGCGGCCCTGCAGCCGGTCGTCGGCCAGACAGCGGAACGCCCACGGAATCTGCACCTCCGTGATCGTCGGATCGGTGGAGACCGAGGTGATCTGCGGCACCTCGCACTTCAGCGCCAGACGCACGCCGACGTGCGTGTTCCCGCTGTGCACCGCGCCGATGATGGCCCTCACGCGATCTTCGAAGATGAGCTTCACCATCGCGTTGGCGTTGGCCCCCATGTCGAAGAGGTCGTCGCGGGGGACGACCACGAACTTCTTCCCCTGGTAGCCGCCCTGCTCGTTGGCTTCGTAGACAGCCATGTCGACGCCGCGCTGCATGGCCAGGCCGTAGTAGGCCGCCGACCCGGTGAGCTGGGCGACGAGTCCGAGCTTCACGACGTCCGGGTCTTGCTCGTCGTCCAGATCGCGACCCGGCCCCATATACTGGTAGGGCTCCTTGAGGTTGTCGGTGAACACCTCGCCGGCCGCGGCGAAGGGACGCACCGGCAGCGCGTTCGCGTCGACCGGCGGCAGCTCGAACGACGACGTCTGCGCGGCCACCGGTGCCGTCGACGCGTGCAGCGCCCTCGGCCCGGCGCTTGGCGCCTGCGCTGCGTCGCCCTGCACGCGCCCACCGGCGCCCTGTCCGGATGGTCCGGCGATCAGCACCCATCCCAGCCCCACCAGGGCCAGACAGACCAGCGCGCCCACGAATCGCCAGGCCGGATCTCGCATCATCACGATCCTCCCGCTTCGGTTCCCAGGCTCAGACCCCGGGCGGTGCCGACCCAGACTCTTCGAATCGGGCCCGGAGCGGGATCTTCGGCCACGCTCCAGATGAAGTCGGACCCCGGAGCGCCCTCCGTCTTGGCTTTCGCGATCGGCTCGTTCCCCCGAAACAGCTGCGCTTGCGTCCCGCGATAGGTCACCCACAGGTCCGCGCCATCGTAGAGCGACAGCCCCGAGTCGGTGCCGACCCAGCAGCCTCGCCCGCTGGCCTTGACGGTGTTGACGAAGTTCCTCGACAGGCCGCTGTTGCGAGTGGTGAAGGCCCGCCAGCGGCGTCCGTCGTACATGCCCGCGCCGAAGTAGCTGGCCACCCAGACCCGCTCGTCGTGGACCGACGCCGTGACGATCACGTCGGAGAGGATGCCGTCGTCGGGCAGCAGGTCGACGCGGTTGTCGCCGTCGGGATCCGTGTGCACTTGCCACTCGCCGGTCTTCGCGTCGCGGATGCAAAGTCCGCCCCCCCAGACCGACATGTAGAGCAGATCTCCGACGACCGTGGCGCCGTAGCACCAGTTCTCGTGGAAGGGCGCATTTCGGTCATCGAAGGTGCT
>JACQFU010000283.1 GCA_016199905.1 Candidatus Wallbacteria bacterium | reverse complement strand
GCACCTCCAGCGTCGCCGGCGCAGGGACCGGCATCGTTCCGTGAGCCGCCTCCACCGTTCCGCGCCCCAGCGGCACCGAGGTCGACGTCACCCGTTTTATTCCAAGCAGCTCCAGCCCGAGCACGGCCCCCGTCACGTCCAGGATGCTGTCCATCGCCCCGATCTCGTGGAAATGGATCTCCTCCACCTTCATCTGGTGGATGAGCGACTCGGCCTCGGCGATCCTCCGGAAGATGGCCAGCGCGTTGGTCTTGACCCAGTCGGAGTAAGGGGCTGAGGAGACGAGCTTCTCGATGTCCCGGAGGCCTCGGTGCGCGTCCTCGGCGGGCAGCTCGAAAGCGACCTGCGTGCCCGACATCTCGCCACGAGCTACCTTCCTGGCGGTCAGCTCGAAGCGCGGCACGTCCATCCGCTCCAGCTCCTCGGCCAAACGGCGCGCGTCCAGACCGCAGTCGACCAACGACCCCAGAATCATATCTCCGCTGATGCCGGCGAAGATGTCGAAGTGAATGAAGTTCAAACCGGCTTCAGGTCGGTGCCGTCAGGCAGCATGCATGACTTGCGGTACGCGATGAAGGCGGGATGCCTCTCCAGGGTAAGCAGCAGGAACCGGCCGACCTCGAACACCACGGCGTTGCACAGGATGTGCGCCACGGCGAACCCCGCTCCAGCGGCGAAGATCTCCCAGGCAGGCAATCCGCTGCCGGGGATCAACGACAGATTCACCAGGAGCTGATACCAGGCCGTCAGGGCGGCCCCCAGCAGCCCCATCGCTCCCGGCAGCAGCCGGCGGCGGCCCACGAAGTGGCCCGCGGCCCCCACGGTTGAAAACCCTATGAGTTGTGCCGTGGCCAGCAACGGGTTCGCCCCGCCACCGAAGGTGATCTGGAGAATGGCCAGAATCGCGCCGCTGACTCCTCCAACGAACGCTCCTCCGACGTAGCCCGCCACGAACACCGCGAAGGTAACGCACTCGACCCCAGGCGGGTGGGGCATTCTTCCCAGAACGAACGCCAGCGCGGCAAAAAGACCCGTCAGGGCGATGCGAAACTGCCGATGGGGGCTCCTCATATGCGTTTTGAAAGTGTATCATGTTTAAAGGGCAGAGGGGGACCGCGGGCACCGATCCCATCGCTCAGGGAGGCCGATGAAGAAGCGAATCCTCGCCGTCGAGCAGAGCTATCTCATCCAGGACATCATCCTTAAAGCCCTGAAGTTCTCGGGCGAAGGCGCCGAGGTGATCCCAGCGCGCACGGCCAAGGAGGCCATGGGCTACCTCAGTATGCGCGATCATACTCAGCTGCCGTCGCTGATCATTCTCTCCACCGAGCTTCCCGACACCAACGGGTACATGCTCGCCCGCCTGATCAAGGAGAACACGGCGACGGGGCACATCCCGATCGTCATGATCAGTTCGCGCGACAACGAGGTCGATATCGACCGCGCGTTCGAGTGCGGGGTCAACGACTACATCGTGAAGGGGCCGGAGCTGCGCTACTTGCCCGACAAGGTCAAGGCCCTGTTCGACACCTACGAGCGCAAGAGCGAAGAGTTGATCCTCGTGGCCGACGACAGCGTGCTCATCGTGAACCTGATCCGGTTCGCGCTCGAACAACGCGGCTACAAGGTAAACACGGCACTCGACGGCGAGAGCGCTTACGAACGCGCGCTGCTGCTGGGACCGTCGCTCATCATCCTCGATCTGGTGATGCCGAAGGTCGACGGCTTTACGTTCCTGGAGAAGTTGCGCGCCGAGCCCTCGACCAAGGAGATTCCCGTCATCGTGCTCACGGGCTTCAGCGGCAAGCGCGAGCTGGACCGGCTGCCTGCCTTCCATGTCGCACGGGTTCTCAAGAAGCCCTTCGACAACGTCACGCTGGCGCTGGAGGTCGACGACATTCTCGACCATCGCCACCCCAAGAACGGCTCCGAGGTCCGCGTCGAGGTCTCCGAGGAAAGCTAAAGCCGCTGCTTCAGCGCCTTGAGGCGCTCCTCGGGAGTGAGGCGACCGGGCTCGGACGCGAGACGGTCCTGATCGTCCAGTTCGTGGGCGATCGTCTGTGTGAGGGCCGATTGCTCCAGTGAGGACCGCGCTCGGTCCAGCGCGGGCGAGGCGGCGCCGGACTCCAGGTCGCGCATCAGGTCGCGCAAAGACTGGTGCGCATCCGCGGTCTGGTCCAGGTAGGCGGCCCGCTCCCGGTCGCGTTCCAGCCGTTCGACCTCGGCGTCGAGCTCGAGCAACACCTCCCGGGCGCGCGTCGCTTCCCGGTCCAGGGTCGAGAAACGCTTCTGCAAATCGTCCACAGTCCGCTCCAGGCTCGGCTCGCGCTCCAGAAACCGCATCGCGCCGGCGTCGTCTCCCGCAAGCACAGACTTCTTCGCCTCCTGGCGGACGTGCTCCAGTTCGGCCGTTTTCCTATCCAGGGCTGACTTCACTTGATCGCGCTGGCGCAGCACGCCCGCCACCAGGTCCCGGCTCTTGCGATACTTGTCGCGGAAGTCCGCCATCGCCGCCGCGAACACCTGTTTCGGGTCGTCCGGATCGGGCCCGCCGGTCACGCGCGCCCAGAGCTTCTTGAATGCTTTCACTTATTTTCTCTCCAGCGAGAAGCCCCGCGCGTTGATGCGATAGATGTTTTCGTTGTCGAGGAGCGTGACCTCGTGCGGCCAGAGGAGATGGACCTCCTTGAGAAAGAGCTCGCAGCGCTTCTTGTCGAGCGTCCTTTCCTCGTCGGCGTGCTTCAAGGTCACGGCCAGCGTGTCGTCGTTGAACTCGGAGACTTTCACCTGCGGCTCGCCCTTGAAGAGCTTCTCCTCGATGATGCGCTCCTTCACCTTCCGGGCATCGTAGTCCTTCTCGACGCTCTCCCGGTCGAGCATGAAGAGGTCGAGACGCCGCGACAGATCCTGAGTCAGGAACTGATCCACGAAGGCGATGTCCTCGTAGCTGCGCCGCACCTGCAACACGCCGTCCCAGCCGCGCTGCCGGAAAATACTGTCGAAGAGCGTGAATCCGATCAGGTAGGGCGGCGGACGCTTGGAGAAGAGCAAGCTGAAGGCGAGCCACTGCCCCGGATCGAGGAACTTCTCCAGTACCTTGAACTCGATGTAGCTGGCCCAGCCCTCATTGATGATCTGCGTGCGGCCGATCAGGTCGAAGTACTCCGTCTCCTCGCAGATCATCGAGAGGACCTTGTGCCCCAAATAGGCGTCGGCCCAGGCCGGGTCGGACTTGCGCATCTTGCGGACGCGCCGCTCGAGCTGCTCGTTGAGGAAGTAGAGCAGCCGTTCCCGGCGGAAGTGAGGATTCTGCTCGAAGGTGTTGACGCTGCCGCAGACGGTCAGGGCCGCGGCGATGATGGCGTCGACCTTTTCCTTGCCGAACTTGTCGCTCAGGTGGCGCAGCGTGCGCGAGTGCAGCTCGCACTTGTTGAGCATGTTCTGGTCGCTGCGGGCGTACCAGCAGTTGTTCTTGAAGAAGTCCACGTGGCCCAGCACGTGGGCGATGACGACCAGGTTCTCCAGATGCGAATTGGTGTCGAGCAGAAAGGCGTACACCGGATTGGTGTTGAGCACCAACTCCAGGATGCTGAAGAGCTGCTCGTCCTGCTGCATCTTCAGGTTCTTGTAGATGCCGCCGAAGTACCAGTGGCTGAATCGGTTCGGCAGGCCGAAGCTGGCGACCAGCGACAGGTTGTCCCGCGACGCCCGCCGGAACGAGATCGGGTGGAACGACAGGCCGAACCCCTCCGCCACCTTCGTGAGCTGCTCGATCTCGCGAGCGTACTCCGAGAGCCGCGTCTCCTCCGTGGGAACCATGCTCGGCCCCGGCGGCAACGACGCCTCCAGCTCCTCCTCCAGCCCGATTTCTTCGATCTCGGTCATCCCACTCGCACTCGGTCGCTGCTGCTTACTTGGAGATCAGGTTCAGGAACCCCGTAATCGTCTGCTTCACGTTCTCCAGGTCCTTGATGTCGCTGAAGGCCAGGTTCTTCGCCCCAGGCACCTTTTCGCGCACCAGCTTGTTGAACGGACTGACGGGACTGTCGCAAGGATTGATGCGGCCGTAACAGACGAGATCGAACTGCCCCAGCACGTCCTCCAGCTCCTTGCGCGCCGCGTCATCGTCACTGGAGCTGTTGTCTCCGTCGGAGAAGAAGAAGAGGTAGCGGTCGTACTGCGCGTGTCCTTCCAGGATCTGACGCGCGCGGCTCAGTCCCGCCGAGATATGCGTGCCGCCCTTCGACTCGATACTGAAGAACTCGTCGCGCTGGACCTCCTCGGCCTCGTCCTGGAAGACCACGAACTTGCGCACGTTTGTCGTGTACTTGCGCTCCAGGTAGTACCACAGGATGAAGATGAACTTGCGGATGAGAGCGATGTTGTGGCCGCTGACGCTGCCCGAGATATCGAGCAGGTAGACCTCCAGCGCCCGCGTCGTGCGCTCGCGCTCGGGCAGGTCGGTGTTGTACCAGCCGTCGTGACGCAGATCGACGTCGTAGTCGGCCTCGCCGGTCTCGCGAATCGAGCGGCCGAGGCTCTCCATCATGGTCAGCTCCAGGTTCAGGTCGGCCTGCGACCCGGGCCGATCCAGGTCCATCAGCGCCTGCTCCTCCTCACGCTCCACTTCGCCCGAGAGCTGCGCGCGGCCCACGGGCGGCAGGTTCAGCTCCTCGATGAGCTGCTCTTGCGCCAGCCGCACGAACTCATCGAAGTCCAACTCCACGAGTTGCGCTTCGCCGTGGTCGTCGCTGCCGAGGTTGCCCGTGAGGTCGAGGACTTCCAGAGGATCGCCGCCCCCCTGGTCCTTGCCCGCCTTGCCCTGCTTGCCTTTGCCGCCCTGCCCGGTGCCGCTGCCGAGGGATTCCTTCTCGGGCTTGCCGTACTTCAGCGTCGGCAGGTCGATGACGCTGATGTTCGTCTTGACCTTGCCGTCCTTGACAAGCTTCTGGCGCTGGACCAGGACGTTGAGGTTCTTCTTGAGGTACTCCCTCAGCTTCCGGTCGTGCTCTATCTGGGCGAGCTTGCCGCGGTCGAGATACATCGTGAGTAGCGGGCGGCTACTCCTAAATGTGCTCCCCGAGCACCTTGAAGAGCACCTGCGAGCAGTGCTTGCAGTAGCCGTAGTCCTTGACGAGACAATCGCGCAGGATCTTCTGGACCTCGCGGCTCTGCTCGTCGATGCGCTTGGTCTTGTTGGACAGACGCAGGAAGTTCTTCACGTGGTTGAAGACGACCTCGTTGATCACCACACCGAGCTGCTCGTTCTTGTCGTAGGGCATCTTCTCCAGCTCTTCATAGCGCTCCACGAGCACCGACTCGAAGGCCGCCTTGCCCTTGGGACTGATCTTCTCCTTGGCGACGAGCAGGTCCTCGACCTCCGTGATCAGACCCTCCTCCGTGGGGCTCAACTTGTCGCCGCGCACGTTGCGCGCCACGGCGTCCAGGTAGTTGCGATAGAACTTCTGACCGTACTCCGTGAACTGCTTGTTGTTCGGAATGATGCGATTGATGAAGGTCTCCACGCGTTCGTGGAAGAACTCCTCCTTGGTCTTCTCGAAGATCTCCTTCATCTTGTCCATGTTCAAGTCCTTGTGGGACTTGTGCTCGAACATCTTCACGATCGCGTTGCTGACCGTCTCGATGTCGATGCACTCTTGGGCCTGCGTGTAGGCGACCGACATCACGTCCTGGAAGAATCGCGGCGACAGGCCGTTCAAGCCCTTGGTCTCGCGGCGGGTCTTCACGGCGTAGGTCGAAACGAACGTCAGCGTGTCCTCGGCCACGTGCTTGGTCTGACTCGTCAGGTGATCGGTACGCTCGATGAACTTGCGATAAATGCGCTTCTCGTTGTCGATGTCCAGCCCGTAGGGGAACTCGATCTTGAAGATGCGGCCCCGCAACGGCTCCATGATCTCTTCGTTGACGAACACCTGGTATTCCGGGAAGTTCGTATGCCCCAGGACGATCTCGTCGACGTGGACCGTCGGGAAGTTCGCCATGTCGATGCGCTTGCTCTGGATCAGCTCCAGGAGCAGACCCAGCAGCTGCCGGCGGCTCTTGAAGATCTCGGTCCAGTCGAGCAGGCCTCGGTTGGCCCAGATGATCTTGCCTTCGAAGTCGAAGGAGTCCGGATCGTAGGTCGAGCCTATCTTCTTGAGCTTCGAAAAGTTGATATTCCCCAGAAAGTTGGTGATGTCCTCGCGGCGCAGGTCGGTGGGCGTGTGTTTCGCCAGGCCCGTCTTGCCCGTCGTGGAGATGTGGATCCGCTCGACCGGAACGGCCTGCCATGACTCGTGCTTCTTGATCTTCTGCTCGCAGACTGGGCAGGGAATCGCCTCCGGGAACCACCGCAGGCCCATGCCGCCCTTCAGCTTGTCGCGCTCGTTATGAGGAATGAGATCGTAGGGATGTTGGTGGAACGGGCAACCGCTGACTCCGTAAAGCACGCCTTCCTCGGAGTGGCTGTAGAGGTCCAGGTGCTTCTTGATCTTGTCCACCATGTAGGACTTGCCGGCGCCCTGGGGACCGACGAACAGCAGCAGCCGCCGCTCCAGACTGGTCCCGTGGGCGTGGAAGAAGAGCACCACGTTCTTGATCTGTTCCTCGAGGCCAAAGATCCCCTCGAACACGACCTCGGGACCGAAGTGGTCCATCATGTCCGAGACGTAGTGGTGCGTATTGCGCCGCAGCCGCAGGTTCTTGACGCTGGCGGCGACGTAGTCGCCGACCGTGGCGATGGTCTCGGCGCCGTTCGTTCTTGGCTTCGCGTTCTCTGACATGATTCAGACGCCCTTCACCCGGGTGCAGGTGGCCGAAGATCCAGATATGAGGCGGCTAGCGTGGCTCGCCGTCGAGGTCATATTACTCCCTCGGGACCGATTCGCAAGACCGCCATCTCGACAACAATCGACCGAAAACAGCCAATCCTGTACGGTTTGTGGCGAGGGATTCAGGGCAACCTCATCGCTCCGACTTCGCCACTCTCGGAGGCCCACGCGGCCCAACATTCGCCGTCCGGAGACACGGCAATCGAGGCTGGCTTGGATTCGGTGACGAAGGGTTGCAGCTCTTTTTCTCGGCTCCATAGTCGGCCTCCGTCGGAGCTGGCTGCCCACACGTTTTCGCGGGCGGTCTTGTCTTCCCACGTAGACCAGATCCGGTTTTCGCGGGCCGCGAGAGCGTTGTGGCGATCGTTGCAGGGCCAGTTCCCGACTTGACGTGCCGATCCGAATGTACGGCCGCCATCGGCGCTCTGCGTGCAGACCAGCCCGCGGCCCGTCAGCGATTTCTCGGCAAACTGCAGGTGGACCCGGCGGCCGTCGCTCGCCAGCGCCGGGAAACAGCGATCGACCCCGAAGGAGAGAACGGCCAGGGGCCTCGGAGGCTGCCACTCGCCCGCCGGACCACTCGATCGAGTCACCAGCAGAGTCGAAGGCCGGTTGCCCGAGGGGTCTTGCTGCCAAACAAGCAGAGCCGAGCCGTCGAGCACCACAGCCGCAGGCCAGCGCGACTCCGTCGTGGAGCCCGGCAACCGGACGGCGCCCGACCAGCTGTGGCCGCCGTCCTCGCTCCAGGCCGATTCGATGCCCCCGGCACCGATCGACTGCCACGCGGCCAGGAGCCAGACCTGCCCGTTCCTCTGCCGGGCGCAGGCCAGCGCGGGCAGCAGCTCCGATTGCGAAACGCTTCCCAGGCGGCGGGGCGCCTCGAAGGAAAGCGAGCCGGCCGTGGCCGTGGCGTACTCGAGGTGCACTCGTTTGCGGTCGTCGCCCGAGTAGTAGAGGAGGTGGAAACGGCCCTCGCAGGCCACGAGCTTCAACTCGGTCATACCCAGCGACGACAGTCGCGGGTCCGGAGGAAGCCGCTGCCAGGAGCGCCCGCCGTCCCTGCTCGCTGCGAAGCGCAAGCCGCTCCTTTCACACGTCCAGGCGACCAGCACCTCGGTGGCCGAGACAGCTACCGCCGCGCGCCAAGCTTGCTCCGACTCCGGCGCGACGCGTAGAGGTAGCTCGGGCCGCACGGAAGTGACGACCGGCTCGACGCCGGGGACGGCGGAGGCGATGGACGGTGTCCGAGGCGGCACTACGATCGGCGGCGCGACCGGCGCCGGCGCGGCCCGATGCCGCAGAACGGCGACCGCCGCGACCGCCCCCAGGGCCGCCGCGGCCACGAGCATCGCGACGCTTGCCGCGACGGCGCGATGCGAGCCGCCGCCGGGCTCCGGCGACTCCAGCGGCTGAGTGGCTGCGGTGGGGACGAGCATCTTCCCGGTCGCCGACGGACGGCGAGATGCAGCCCTGGGCGTCCTGTCTTGAAAAGAGGACTCGATGGAGTTATCGAGTATTCCAAGCCCCGAACGCAGGGCGCGGTACAGCTCCCGGGCTCCCTGAAATCGATCGGCCGGCCGGAGCGCCACGCATCGGTCGATTGCCTCCGCCAGGTGCGGCGGCACGCGCGGGGCCGCCTCCGCAACGGGCTGAAGCGTCGCCGCGACACGCCCGATCAGGAGCTGTTCGCCCTTGAGGTCTTCGAAGGGCAGCCGGCCCGTGGCGTACTCCCACATCGTGACGCCCAGCGCGTAGAGATCGCAAAGCGGACCGGGCGCCTCGCCCTGCACTTGTTCGGGCGCCATGTAGCGTCCCGTTCCCACGATCAGGCCCGACTGGGTCAGGTGGCTCTGGTCCTCGATCCAGGCGAGTCCGAAGTCGGTGAGCACTGGACCGCGCTCGGGCACGCCCGTCAAGATGTTGTGCCGGTTGGCCGGATCCAGGCCGGCGCGTGTCCAGCCCTTTTCCCGGCAGAAGCTCCATCACGTAGTAGAGCAGCTTCCCCTGCTCTCCCACGTCGAAGACGCGCACGATGTTGGGATGGCTGAGCCGGGCCAGCGCGAGCGCCTCCCTCCGAAAGCGGTCGGCCACCGTGGGAACTGCACGCAGGTGGGCGGGCAGGATCTTGACCGCCACCTCGCGCTTGAGCTGGGGATCGAAGCCGCGCATGACGACGCCCATGCCCCCCGCGCCCAGCTCGCCGATCAGCTCGTAGCGCCCGAAATGGCGGGGAAGCTTGTCGGAGGGCATCGGAGTGACTGTAGCATTGGGCTTGGGGTTTGGGGCTTGAGCCTCGAGGCGCGAAGGTCGAGACTTGAAAGGTGAGGACTCCAAGGGACGCGCTTCTGGGACCCGCCGATGCGGCCTGTCTGCTGTGCGGCGGTCACGCGCCGCGCGCCTTGGAGGCCCACGCGCGCGCCTATCACCGCTGCCCGGTGTGCGACTTGCTGTTCGTGGCAACCGAGCACCATCCGGCGGCCGAACGGTGCCGGGCCCGCTACGAGAAGCACCGCAACGACGCCTCGGACGCCGGGTACACGGGGTTCCTGAGGCTGGCCGCCGATGAGTTGCAATGCCGGCTTCGGCCCGGCGCGCGCATCCTCGACTTCGGCTGCGGTCCCGAGCCGGTGCTCGTCGGGATGTTGCTCCAACTGGGGTTCGACGCAACCGGCCACGACCCGCTATTCCATCCGGAGCTCTCGCCTGCGGGCCCGTACGAGGCCGTCGTCGCCACGGAGGTCTTCGAGCATCTGCAGGACCCTGCCGCCACGCTTGGACAGCTCGCCGGCATGCTGGCGCCTCGTGGATTGCTGGTGCTGCTCACGTTGCTGGTGCGCCCCCAAACCGTTCTGCTCGACTGGTGGTACCTGCGCGACGAGACCCACGTGGTCTTCGGCAGCGAGCGCACGTTCGAGTGGATCGGCGCCCGCTTCGGCTTCGAAGTGGAGCACACCGACGGCCGGCGAGTGGTGGTCTTGCGAAAGCGGTGACGCGTCCATGCCTCGACGCTACCTGCCACTGCACCCGGAAGCATCGAACCTCTTGACAGCCGGGCCCCAATAGTCTAAATTAGACGCACAGGTGATCCAATTTAGACTACTTGAATCCGGAAGCGAAGGAGCAACTGCACCATGGAGACTAGAACTCTACGCCAGCTACGGTCCGTCGGGCCTGCCACCATCGGAGACCTGCAGCTTCTCGGCGTGACGACCGTCGAGCAGCTCGCGCGTCGCCGGCCGGCGGACCTCTACACCTCGCTCTGCAACAAGACCGGGCACCGGCACGATCCATGCGCCGAAGATGTGTTCGCAGCTGCGGTGGCGCAGGCCCGGGACCCCGGGTTGCCGCGGGTGCAATGCGACTGGTGGTACTGGTCGCGCCTGCGCAAGAACGGCCTGCGAGCGACCGGCAAGTGAGCGGGGCAAGCCGCGGGCCGGGCGGACGGCTCACGACGCCGGACCTGGTCGTGCTCAGCATGCTGGCCGAGCGACCGATGCACGGCTACGAGCTATGGCGAGAGCTGGAGTATCGCGAGGTCGCGGACTGGGCCGCCATCTGCCGGGCGCAGGTCTACTACTCCCTTGCGAAGCTCGCCCGCTCCGGGCTGATCCGGCCGCAGGCGGCGAGGAAGCGATCCTCCCGGCCCGACCGCGTCGTACATGCGCCGACCGCGGCGGCCCGCGCCGCGCTGGCCTCTGCGCTGGCCAGAGAGGACTGGGCGAACCAACGCCCGCCGAACCCCTTCCAGACCTGGCTGGCTTTGTCGCTCCGGGCGCGAAAGTCCGACAGGCGATCGCTCGTTGTAGCCCGGCGGAGCTTCTTGCTTTCGCAGGTCGAGAAGGAGGAAAAGACGCTCGTGGCCATCCGCCTGGACAAGGGCCCGATGATCCCCATCGCGCTCGCCATGGTCGAGCTGGCCATACGGCAGTTCCGGCTGGAGCTGGAGTGGTTGGAGGAACTGGGGCCTCGTATCGCGCCCTGAGGCCCCGCTGCATCTTCGTCTGCAAGAGGCCCTCCCCTCTGGAAGCCCGGTCCGGAGTTGCCGATACCAGAAGACGATGCGGACAACCTCGTTGCTTGTCTTCCTGACTGTCTTGGCAGTGGCGTCTGGCCAGGCGCTGGCCGCCGTCCCCGAGACGACGCCGGTCGATCGCGGGCTACGGACCGAACGAGCCGCCGGGTTCACGGCCGGCGCGATCGGAGGCATCGGCTTCGCCTATCGCCGCTTCACCTCCGACGGCTGGGGCTGGCAGCTAGGGGGGCTGGCCGCCCTCGACCGGTCCGATCGGCTGGTCATCCTGGGAGGTCAACGGATGAAGAGCTTGAACGTGCGGCAGCGGTCTCGCTTCTACGCCCTGGCTGGCGCTATGGGCATCCTCAACACGGATAGGTTCGACGAGATGCAACCGGCGAGCGGGGCGCCGGCAGGTTCGCCGCCGGTCTTCGTTCGCCGAAGCCGCAACGAGGCCTCGTTCAATGTCGGCGGCGGCCTGGGGATCAGTTACGAGACGGACGGCGGCGTGGGATTCGTCCTGGAGCTGCCTCTGGTCTTCGAGTTCCAGCACGGGTTGGAGTCCGTGGGGCCCATTCCGCAGGCGGCGCTGCTCTACCACTTCTGAAGCCGGGTGCCGTGGGGCCGTCGCAGCCAGCCTCCTACTCCTTCCCCCTCTTCTGGTCCCAGTCGATCCGCCGGTACTCGGCGTTCATCTCCAGCACAAAGAGCGGCAGCTTCACGACCATCCGATTGCCGGCAAGGTCCGCGGAGCTCGCCGTGAACTTGTACTCCGGGGCGCCGGGGAACTTGTCCTTCGGGAAATTCGCGGTCCGCAACAGGAAGGTCCCGTTACCGTCCAGTTCCACGGTGGTGCCGTCGCTCGCCTCGACCGACCAGGTCAGACCCGTGCCCTTCGCATGGTCGGAGTTGGCGGCGCCCGGCAAGTTGTCGGTGACGTCGAGCCTCGCGGCGAGCCGCACGTTCTGCCGCACGAAGGCCCCCCTCAGCCCCTCCGGAACGGTCGTCCCGAAGTCCGGATCGGTATTTGACGGATCGTTGTCTTTGCTGCCTCGGTACAACCCAAACGTCCAGGGCAGGCGTGCGCCGCTCGCGGGATAGAAGCGGTCCTCCGCGGGGTAACGGACGGGAGTCTCGAAGGCAAAGGAGCGAGGCGGCTCGGCGGACGGATCGAGATAGTGGCCCGCCACGGTGAAGGCCACCTTCCGGGCGTCCACAGCGACCGACGGATCCACCGCCGTCCGGATAACGGCATCGCCGTTGGCGTCCTGTCCCAGCAGGTGAACGTCCAGCTCCGGCGGCGTCACGTCGAGCACGGTAATCGGCAGCTCGAGACGGCTCTGGTTGCCCGCCTCGTCGGTCGCCGTGACGCTCAACACATACGTCGGCGCCTCGGGAGCCAGGCCCGCGGCGTACGCCCGGCCGTCCTTGTCGGTGCGAGCCGCGAGATAGTTCGGCACGGGAAACCCGGCCGACCCGACGGAAGAAGACGTGACCTGCGCGCCCGCAGCCACGATTTCGGCCTGCACGTCGACCTGCCGCGTCAGGTTGTCCGTCACCACGATCGTCGCTCCGGCGGCCAGCGAGAGCGGCACGTGCTCGGGAATGTAGAAGTCGCGCGCGACCACGGCCGATCCCGGCGCCGGCGGCGCGGGCGGCCGCTGCAAGGCGCCGATCCAGGCTTGCCACCGAAACCCCTTGTCCGCCGCGATGCGTGCCATAGGAAACGGCCCGTCACTGGAGTCGACGGAGGTTTTCAGGTCACTCGAGAAGCCCGGAGAATGGCGGATGACGATCGACCCTTTCTTCGCCGGCAGCGGCTCGCAATCCTTCGGCTCCTCCGCCAGGGCCAGCTCGGCCCCGCCCTTGCGAGGGAGCACGCTATCGGCCGGCACCAGCTTCAGCACGATGCCGGGCGGAGTGATGTCGCGAGGCGAGAGGTCGAACGACGCCCGCGCCTTCACGTAGAGCTGGGTCTTCTTGATCGCACCGCTGGAGCCGATCCTCTGCTCGTAGTTGAACTTGCGCCGCACCCAGAGTTCCAGCCGCTGTCTTCCGGGCTCCAGCAACCGCATCGAGAGCTTCACGCGAGCTTCGCCCGGCGCGCGCGTCACGGACCGGATCTCCGCCGTGCGGCCCGTGAACGGGCGGCCGTTGCGGACCGCAGGGGCCAGGTCTTCCCCGGCCAGTACGGCCTTCTCGAACTCCGCGGGCCCGGCCCAGGTCGGGTTCGTGAAGTCTCTCGCCACTGCGGCTATGGCCGCCGGCACCGCCTCCCCCGCTTCGCCCAGGAAGACATCGGACTCGACCAAGAACTCGTAGAGCGTGTCCTCGTCGTACACCGAAGGAGTCGCGAACCTCAGCGGGATCTCCGGCGCGTTCACGTCGCGCACCTCGACGTCGCTGTTCACGATCGTCACGTTATGCGCCGTGTCGGTAGCCGTGGCGCTGAAGCGGTAGTCGACGGCCCCGATCGGATAGTTCGCCTCCAGCTCCTCCACGCGGCCGCCGGCTTCCGCGATCGTGCTCGCGGCTCCGCCCGAAAGCTCCAGCTTCCAGTGCGCCTGCGCCGTGCCCGAATTGTCCCGCGCGGCCAGCGTGACGGCGAACGGCCGGTTCTTCTCGATTTGATAGCGACCCGTCTCGAAAGGATCGTAGGGGACCCGAACGTCCGTCGGTGGAGTGAATCGCCCCGTCGTCACCAAATGCGCCGTCTTGCGCGGAGGCTGGTCCTTCGGGTCCTCGCTGACGTCGATGCGACCCTGCGGCAAGGTCACCGTCAGCTCCGGCGGAGTGATGTCCTTCACCTTCAGCCGCCGTCCGCCCGCCACGCTCGACGGCCCCTGCACCTCCGGCACCTGAGTCGTGTCGCACACGATGGCCGGCGGATTCCCGCGTACCGAGCAGACGGTCTTGGCCACGTCCACGGTGTAGGTCGCCTCGATCTCCAGACTGAGGCTCGCGTCCCCGGGCGTCTTGAAGGCGTGCGAGAAGGTCTTCGCGTCGCCCGTCGCGCCGTCGGAGGCGTGCCACCGATAGGCGTACCGAACGTTGTAGGCGCCGGAGGGCAGCTCCAGCAGCCCCGTGTCGGCCTCCCAGGACTGCGAAGTGTCCTCGTCGAACTCGGTCGGTCCCGTGAAGGGAGCGGCGCCGCCGCCGGCCAACGTCACGCTGCTCGAAAACGACTGGTACACGACCCGGCCGCCGGTCGTCTGGAAGTAAAGGAAACCCACGGGCGCGTCGGGGTCCTTGTCGTTCGTCACGCGCGCCAGCGTCGCGCCGACCGTGCGATACGTGCAGCTCCGGCAGATCCCGCCCGAGGCGGCGAGCGACTCCGGGTTGCCGACACTGGAGAGAGTCAGCTCGACTTTGGTCCCGTTCGGCGACTGGAGCGTCGCCAGATAGAACTCGTTGTTCACGTCCTGGGGCGCGATCTGCTCGCAGGGCGCGGCTGCGCCGCCGCACTGCCGGGCCAGTGAGTGTATCGAACGCCACGAGAGCGCCGTCAGGTCCGTCCCCGGGAACAGCGCCCCGAACTGCTGCGCCAAATAGCGAGAGTGGCGGCTGTCCCCGACGCCCCGGTCCACGAACGCCGAAAGCGAAGTCCAATTCACCTGTTGGTCGGCCTGGCGGAACTCGGTGTAGTTCTCGGGGCCGCGGATGGGGGTGCCGGCCGAGCCGGTGTTGTCGCGCCGACCGCCGGCAGAGGCGGAGGCACAGCAGCACAAGGCCAATAGAAGGGCGAGAAGGCGGGATCTCCGGCTGGGGGCGTCGCCCCCAGCCCCCCACCAGGGGATAAGTCCCCTGGACCCCTTTGGAGTGAGCGGCTCGATCGTGTCCACGAAGGCCGAGCGGACGACTCGGAGCCGTCGAGGCAAGAGCGATCGAACGGTGCGCGGCATTACTTCACCCTCATGTACGTCGACGTCATCATCACGTGCCACTCGCCGCCGGTCTCGACCTCCACCTTCCCTTCGATGCGGTCCCTGTTCGCGAGCGTTTGGGTCTCCCGCAGGCGCACGTCGCCTCGCGAGGCCTCCATTGTGATCGTGTCGCCGGCGACCGTGCCGGTTGAGAAGATCGGGTTGGCCGGATCGGCGCTGCCGAAGGTCCAACCTTTCCATTGACGCGTGGCCCTGTCGAAGGTGGTCAGCGAGTGATCCTCGGAGGCGCCAACCCACGCCGAGCTCTTCGAGTCGGCAACCAGGAAGGTGCCGGCGATTCCCTTCTTGACGCTCATCGTCCCCTCGCCTCGCGCGCCCTCGGGGATCGCCTTGGACTTCGGCATCGTGTAGGTCGCCTTCCACTCCCCGACCCATCGATCCAGTTGCGCCATCTCGGGCGCGGGCGGCCCCGACACCGCCGGGGAGAGGACGGGCGCAAGCGACCGGCCGGCCTCCTCATCCTGAGCCAGAGCCGCCGTCGCGGGGACAATCGCCAGCGCCACCGTGACGAGCCATAGGACTTTGTCGTTCCTCATCGAGCGCGGTCACCTCCTGTGACGTTCCAGGACAGGATACTCGAAGGCGGATGCGACACCATTACTGGACACCGCGCCTGTGGAGCTGCCGAAACAGCGGCTCCAGGTCGGCCTGCGCGTCCGCCGGCAACCGCGCGAAGTTGGCCTCCCCGAGCAGATCCTCCAGGACGTGGGCGTCGGCGGGGTTGCCCAGCCGGCCCAGCCCGCGGGCCGCCCACTCCTTCACGTGGTCGTGAGCGTCGTGCAACAGGTGCAGCAGCGCGGGCCGCGCGGGACCGTGGCGCACCCGCGAAAGGAAACGGCAGGCGCCTGCCCGGCATTCGAACCATGGGTCCTGCACAAGCGCCATCACCGCCGGCACCGCGCCGGGATCGCCCAGCTCCTCCAGGATCGCCAGTCCGAGGACCCGCACTTCCGCCTCGGAGTCCGACAGCGAGCGCTTCACGAGATCGAAGTTCGCTTCGCCCGTGCCCGTCCGCTGGAACAGTGCCAGCAGAAAGGCGCGCTCCATCGGGCCGGAACTCTCCCAGATCGACCTCAACGCGGTCCGGTCGCCGGCGCGTGCCAGCGGTTCGAAGGCCAACACCTGCTTGAACGCGTCGACGCAGGCCTGGATCGGGGCCGCCATGAAATCCGGCAACTCGCCGCAGGTGGTCTCGAGAACGAACCGGCCGAGGTGTCGCCAAACGAGCGGACTGCGCATCCGGGCGAGAGCCGCGGTCGCCTCCTGCATCACGAAGAGGTCCGGATCCGAAAGCAGGGGCAGCAGCGACAGCTGGGCCGAGAGGTCGCCCGCGCGGCCCACGTACTCCGCGGCGCGCCGGCGAACCTGGGCATCCGGGTCCGAGAGCGCGGGCAAAACCTCGGGCAGGCAGCGCCAGTCCTCGCGGGCCAGCAGCTCTCGAAGGGCTTCGAGACGGATCGCCGGAGAACCATCGGAGAGGGCTGGCGCGAACACCTTAGAAAGTTGTTCAACCGTTCCCGGCGACTCTGAGGTCCGAAGGGCCAGCAACTTCAGGAATTCGGACGCCGTCTCCGGGGGCCAGTTGCCGCCGGCGACGAGCGACCTGGCCTGGCGCGCGACGGGCGAAGCCGACAGCGCCGCCGCCCACGCGCGGACGCTGTCGTCCGGGTCGGCGAGCAGTCGTTCGAGCGCTTCGGGACTGGCTGACAAGCGGGCCCGGTGCGCCAGCTCCAGCGCCAACCGGCGCACGCCGGAGTCGGGATCGGCGAACGCGGCGTCGAGGTCGCGAGCCTTCGAAGCCGCGAGATCCATCCGGGTCTCCAGAAGCCATCGCAAGCCCCGCCTGCGCACCCAGGCCGACTCGTGACCGAGCAGCCGCTGGAGTGCACCGTCGCTACGCTCCTCGGCTTGACCGCCGGCCGCAGCCGCGGCAAACTCCTCGAACGCGGCGTAGAGCTTCCGGTGCGGCGCGAGCGCGAGCGACAGGTCCGTGGAGTGCTTCGTGTAGAGCCGCGCGTTCAACCGATTCTCCAGCAAATCCATCGTCCGGTCGTCGGTCCGCTTGGCCACGGCAATTGCCGCACAGAGATCGACGTAGCTCACCACGCGCGAAAGCATCGGAGCCGCCAGCTCGTAGGCCCGGTCCGGGTCCAGCCGCGAGAGATTCACCAGCGCCTGTCCGGCCACGAGGAACGATTCGTCGGAGACCGCTCGAACCATCACCGGCACCAGCCCGGGCTCGACGGCGCGAGCCAGCCGCACCATCGCGTCCTCCCGCACCCAGCCGGTGGGGCTCGAGAGCCGCTCGACCAGCTCGGACACCAGCCCGGGCGTCATCTCCTCCTCGTCCTCCACGCCGACCACGTCGATGCCGTAGCCACGGATCAGCCGGAACAGCTCCCAGAAGCGCGCCTGCCGGGCGGCCAGATCCAAACCCGTTACATCTTTCCACTCGATGACGACCGTGTTGGGGTTGAAGGTCTCGAGGGTCGCGGGATCGATGCCGTAGTACTCGAATTGCTCGGCCAGCGGGGAGTGCGGGTAGATCATGCACATCGCGAGCACGGCGACCTGATGGATCGACTCGCGATTGCGCCGCACGAACTGCATCGT
>JACQFU010000282.1 GCA_016199905.1 Candidatus Wallbacteria bacterium | reverse complement strand
GTTGCAGCCCGCAACGGAGTACTCGGGCCAGTTGGAGACTTCGGGGGGCCGGTCTCCCTTCGCTTTCCGGACGCTCGGTGCGGTGGGCGACTCGAAGGCGGTCTTCCTCGAGCGAGGCATGATGGAGGATCGGATCGACGCGCAGACGCTAGGCGAACACGTGTGCGTGGCCTGGCGCCGGTGGCACAGCGAGGCCGATCACGTTCTGGAGTTCAGCGAAAGCCCCGACGGCGGCGCGACCTGGAGCAAGCCGGTTGTGGTCGCCGGGCCCGGCCGCCCGATCGTGGAGATGTCGTTCGCCTGGCCGCCGGAGGGCCCGCGGCTGGCATGGCTGGAGGGAGACGGGGCCGGCCAGCGCATGGCCGTCTCGAAGCGTCCGACCGGCTCCCGCGCGTGGTCGCCGCCGGCCGCGGTCGCTTCGGCGAGGGCCGTTGCCGGACAGGGCAAAGGTGTCGACAACCCCAACGGAGCGATCGACTACGCAATGACCGCTCACGGGTTCCGCTGGGCAGTGCCGCCGGGGGACCTGTCTGGGACTCCACTCGAGCGCGCGCCTGGCACCCGGGGGGCGCCGAAACCGTACCGCGTCCTGACGACTTCGTCCGGCAAGCTCGCTTTGCTCTGCTCCTCGCCCGCCCCCGGCAAGCCGCGCGCGGCGTACCTCGCCCCGGTGGACGAGTCCGGACAGGTCCTCCGGAAACGGTTGCGGCCGATCAGCGATCCTCGCCACGACGTGGTGACCGTGGGCGCGATCGGTCGCGGCCCCACCGTGGTAGTCGCCGAGGAGGTCTCCGAACAGATTTGGGTTCAGGCCAGTTCCGACGCAGGTGCGACCTTCACCGCGGCCGCCCTCGTCTTCCCCGACCAGCGAGAGACGCGCAAGTTCGGGCTTGCGGATTCGGGCGGAGTCTTCCACATTGCCGTGCTGCAACTGGGTGTCATGCAGGTCACCGGCCGCCTGCTGCTGGCCTCGAGCGTCGATGGCCGCTCCTGGGCGCCCTGGGCCTCCATGCGTCTGCCTCTCCACAGCGAGCGCGAGGTCGCGCTGGCCGCCAGCGGCCCACGCCTCATCGCGTTCATCTCCGATCAGATCGACGGTCTGATGACGCTGACGCTGCCTTTGCCCGGTTCGCGTTAGCCGATGGCGCCTATCGGGGTCGCGCCTCGGACGGTTCGACGGTCCCGACGACTGTCGAGCGGTCGCTCGTGACAGCGTCGAGCACTCCCTCGCAGATCTCGGAGGTCTCCAGCCAGCGCGCCCCGCCGGGCTGCGGCACGAAACCCAGGACGATCTCGCGATAGGCGCAGAGCCCGCCGGCCGGCGACAGATCCGGTTGGCTCCGTGGCGTTTCGGCGTCCTTGCTCGCGGTTCCCAGCACCTCGAACAGCCTCCAGGACCGGCCCGCCGCGGAGACCTCGCGCATCGTGGCCGGCAGCACCTCACGGGCATCGGAGCGCACCCAGGCCACGACGGCGTCGATGGGACCGAACAGTTCCACCGCGTGGCGAACGGCTTGCGTGAATGCGTCCGTACGGAAGTAGTCCACCTCCAGCGGGGAGAGCATGTTGCCCGCGGCCGACGCGTCCATCATCATCGCCTCGAGGCGGCCGGTATCCCGCCCGACCACGCTCACGACGTATCCGCGGGCCGCCAGCTCCAGGCAAGCGTCCTTCAGCATCCCGGTCCCCCCGATTACAAGCACGTGCTCGGCCATCGGCCCATCCTCGGAAAACTCACGCTCCCGCGCGAAGGCGCCGGCGCGCCGTGAGGATAGCACGGAGCGCCGCCGAGAGGCCGCATCAACCGTGGGCCGGCACACAGGCCCGCCCCACTTTTGGTTCACGTGGTGACGCGGCTTCCACGCTCCAACTGCGCTCCCCAAGTGGGGCGATGCTCTTGCGAGTGCGCGGGGGCCGAGGTACGGTAAGGGTGGAAGCGGTGGGATTTGAACCCACGAAAGACCCGTGTGAGAGCCTTTGCCGGAGTGACAATCCGGTGCATTAGACCCCTCTGCCACGCTTCCACGCCCCGGCTGGGCTGTCAGGCCAGCCGGGGTTTCCTTCCGTGGCGCGAAGGCTAACTCGCAGACGACTGAAACGGGGCTGAAACCGGCTGAAAAGGGGCCGCCTCGGCGTCGAGTGACGAGGTGGTCGCGTCCACGGACGGCTCGACGCGAACGACTCCGCCCTGCCCCCCATTTGACGCGGGCGCCTGCGCGTACATACCTAGCGGGCGTATGACGCCGGCCAAGGCCTGCTTCGCGATTCTCTTTCTTCTCGTCGCGTCGTGCGCTGACGCGCCGGCGAGCGTCGCCGACGATTGGGTTCTTGGGCTCCAGGCCGAGGCCAGGCGATCGACCGTCGAGGAGGGGCTGGCCTCCGCGTCGCGCGCCTTGGCCGACGAGGGCGACGCCCCTGCCGCTTCGAGGGTTCGAGCGCTTGCGTCGACGGTCACGTCCAGTTCGACGCTGGCCGCCGTGCTCGGGCAGGCTCTCGGCGGCGCCCAGTTGGCCCGGCACCTAGGGGCCCTGGCGCCGATCGTGTTCACCGTCGAACCGGCCGACCCGCAGTTCTTGCTGGACGCAGAGACCACGGCCTATCGCGGGACGTTGGCCGTGGCGCCGTTGGCGGGGTACGACCCGGCGGTCGAGGCGATCGACCCCGCGGCGCCGCACTCGATGCAAGACCCGGCGGCCTACGTTCGCCATCACGCCGGCGGGCACGTACTGGCCGCGGCCCGAGAGTGGCGGTGGCCCGTGGAGATGCACAGCGGGCCGGTCGGCCTGGCGGTGCGCTCGTTGCGCCAGCGCGGCTACGGCCGCTTCACGCTGCTCTCCGCCCCGGGCCTCTCGCTGCGGCTCACGGACGGTTTCCTGGCGGCCTTCCGGGCCGACGGTTCGCCCGTGCTCGCCTACGCCGGGGCGCTGGGCCGCGATCGGTTCCTCCACGGCCAGGCGCGACTGCGCATCGCGGGCGTCCCTGGCCCGCAGGTGACGCGGTACGTGCACGGCTATCGACCCGGCGATGCATTCGACGGAGTCGATCTACCCGCCGGCTCTTCCGAGGATGTTGCCGCTATCGGGTTCACGGCGGGGCCCGTGCGATCCTTGCTGGCGGAGGTCGGCCTCCCCGGAAGCGCGCTCCCTTCCCCCGTCGCCGCCTCGTTCGCCGAGCCCCGGGTCCTGCGCTTCAGGTCGTCCTCCGGCAGCTGGCACCGCCTGCTCTTGCTCGGGGGCCTCTGGGGCGACGTCGCCCGCGAGGCCGGCAGGCGTCTGGCGTCGCTCGGCTATCGCAGGCTGCTGGTGTTCGGCATCGCGGGCGGGCTCGCAGCGAACACGCGCATCGGCGACATCCATCGGCCCTCGACCGTGACCGACGAGGACGGTCGCGACGCCGGGCGCCTCGAACACTGGCTCCGGATTCCGCCGGAAGGCAGCGCCATCGACTCCCGCGTCACCTGCACCTTCTCGCCGCTCACGGAGACGCTCCAACAGGTGCGGCGTTGGCGAGCCGCAGGCTTCACGACCGTCGAAATGGAGCTGCCGCGCTTCCTGGAGGGCGTGCGCCTGGCCGGCGTCCCCGGCGTCCGGGTCGATGCGCTGGCCGTCGTGAGCGACGTGCCTGGCGGAGGCGCCGGGCGCACGATCGAATCGCGCTATCACAACCGGCGCGCCGTGGAGGCCTCCGGCCGGCGTTGCGTCCGCTGGATGCTGCAAACTCTTGGCGCCACGCGCGTCGAGCCCGAGCCTGCGCCCCGATCCGGAGCCCCTCGGCGGATCGGAATGTATACCGGCACCTTTGACCCTCCGCACGTAGGCCACCTGGCGCTGGCACGCGCCGCGCTGGACAAGTTGGGTCTCGACAAGCTCTATTTCCTGCCGAACGGGCAACCTGCGAAGAAGCCGCATGCTACGCCCTATCGCGCCCGCTGCGAGATGTTGTGGGCTGCCCTCGAAACTGATTCCAGGCTGGACCTGCTGGCGGGGCCCGAGGCCCGCCGGATCTACGCTAGCCGCGGCGCCGGCGGGCTGATCGGACTCCTTCGCCGAAAGCTCGGGCCCGGCTGCACCTACGTGCAGGTGATCGGGGTGGCCGACCACGAGATCGGCGTCTTCCTGCGGCGAGGCACTCCGGACGGGCCCGTTCGTTCGGCGGCCGCGCCCTTCCCGGGGCGCGTGCGCGTGCTCGAAGATCCCATGATGGCGGGCGCCAGCTCCACGCTCGTGAGAGAAAGGCTGGCCAGGGGCGAGGCCGTGGACCGCTGGATGCCCGCCGGCGCCGAAGCCGTCGCTCGCCGCTGGCGACTCTATGGCGCAGCGTCCGGGCAAGCTTCGGACGACTGACGCGGCTCGGGGCCCGCTCCGCCCGCAAGGTGCCGCGCCGGAGGCGCCGGCCGGGAGCGGCGCTGCGTCACCGCGATCACGGCGCCCAAAGTCACGGCCGCGCCCAACAGTGTCGTCGGACCCACCGGCTCCTTCAACACCAGGACGCCCAGAAGCACGGCCACCACCGGATTCACGTACGCGTAGGTCACGACCACGGTCGGGCGCGCGTTCACCAGCAGCCAGCTGTAGGCGCTGAAAGCCAGCAGCGACCCGAACGTCACGAGGTAAGCCCAAGCAAGCCAGCTCGCCAGCGGGACCCGCGCCGCATCGAAGGCGGTCCACTCGCCCCGCAGCCCCGCTACCCCCAGAAGACCGATGCCGCCCGCGAGCATCTCGATCGCCGAAGCCACCAGCACGGAGGACGGCATCGTGCCGTGGCGGCCGATCGTACTGCCGAGAGACCAGCTCATCGCCGCGACGATCAGAGCCGCGACGCCGGCCGAAGAAGAGTGTCCCGCCGTCAACTGAGGGCTCACCAGGATCGCGATTCCGACGAGGCCCAGACAAAGCCAGGCCACCTCGGCCAGGCCCAGCCGCTCTCCGCCCGGCACCAGCGACTCCATCGACATCAGCCACAGCGGCGTCGTGCAAATGATGAGGGCCGTCAGCCCGGAGGCCACCGTCTGCTCTGCCCAGCAAACCAATCCGTTGCCGAAAACCAGCAGCACGCAACCCACCAGCGCGGCCGTCGCCCACTCCGCCGCCCGGCGGGGCATCGCCTCACGGCGTCCCCACGAGATCAAGGCCAGCGATACGCCCGCCACCAAGAACCTCAGGCCTGCAAACATCGCCGGAGGGATGGCGCCGACACCGACCCGGATAGCCAGATAGGTCGAGCCCCAGACGAAGTAGAGGATGGCCATTGCCAGAGCGATGCGCGCGCTGCTGGCTTTCGCAGGGATGGTCACGGCGTGCTCCTCAAGTTACGTTGCTCGCGAACATCCCGCCCAAGATCAGCACCAGCGCCGCCCACTGCAGCTTGGTGATCCGCTCCCGCAACACCAACGACGCAAACACCAGCGTCACCAGCGGATAGGCCCCCGAGATCGCCGTGACGATCGACACAGGCCCTTTCGCGGTGCCGATGATGACGCCGAGATCGCCGCCCGCCATCAGCGCCATCGGCATCAGGGAGCGCATCCATTCCCCCTTCTCCCGGCTGCCCTCCCTTCCGAACGCCAGCCCATAGAGCCCCAGCGTCAGAAACGCGCCGAACATGTTGTAGAGCGACATCAGCGCGTCGGGTGTGTGGTACGTCTTGAAGCAGTACTTCACGATGGTCTGCCAGGAACCCCAGAAGGCCAACGCCGTGAACGCCAGCGGGATCCAGCGGTTGCTGGTGATCTTGGCGTCCGGGTCGGGCGGCGCGTAGGCCAGTCCGATGCACCCGACGATCACGGCCGCCACGCCCGCGTACTGGGCGCCGAGCAGCGTCTCCCCCAGGAAGATGTAGGCGAAGATCACGGTCGGAGCCGCGTAGGCCGCCGAGAGCGTGCCGACGATGGTGATGGGTCCGCTGACGATCGACTCGTAGTAGCAGATCCACCCGAGCCCTTCGAGCACGTAGGCCGCGGTCCCCACGAGCAGCGGGGCGAAGTTCCCGT
>JACQFU010000289.1 GCA_016199905.1 Candidatus Wallbacteria bacterium | reverse complement strand
TGCTGTCGCTGGCCCCGGGCTCCGGGACGCTCACAGCCGAGAACCGTGTCCGCTTCTCGGGGTCGGTGCTGGACGCGACCCCGACGCTGGTGACCGTGCGCGTCCCGGGCACAACGCTGTCCGCGCAAGTGCTGGTCTCCCCTCCGTTCCCGTCGTTCTCATTGGAACTGGGGCCGCTCCCGTTCTTGCCTCCCGCCACGCTCGGCGGCCTCTCGCTGGATGCGTTGGCCACGGACCTGGCCGGCAACGCGACCGACACGCAGCGAAGACCGCTGGCCGTGGATACCGACGGCGACGGCTTGCCCGACTGGTTCGAGGCGCGCGCCACCCTGGCGCGGGACGGCGTCTCGAGCACCACGGGGCTCGACCCGAGAGCCGACGACGACGGCGACGGACTGACGAACCTGCAAGAGTTTCTGGCCGGCACGGACCCCGAGCTTGCGGATTCCGACGACGACGGCATGTCCGACTCCGTGGAGCTGGCGCAAGCACGCCGGGCCCCCGGCTCGGCCAACCCGCTCGATGCGTCGGACAGCCGTCCCGTGGCAGCGTTGGCGAAGACGCCGCCCGCCCGGATGGCGCCCCAGGTCGTGGCCCTCGACGGCCGCGCGAGCCGGGATCCGAGAGGTCGCCCGCTCGGTTACCGTTGGTCGCTCCTCACGTCTCCGGCCGACCTTGCTCCGTCTCCGTTCCTGGGGGCCAGCGCCTCGAGCGCACTGGCCTTCGCGCGTCTGACCGCCGCGGGCCAGTACCAATTCCTGCTCACCGTGGGGAACGGGTCCGCCTTCCGCTCGCCCCCCTCCACGACGGTCACCGTGAACGTGTCCGACGTGGCTCCGCGGGCCGCGGTCGGTCCCGCCCAAGTCTTCGAGGCCGCCGGGTTCCCGCTCCTGACGCGCCTGGATGCTTCCGCCTCGGCGGATGATAATGCTCCATCGACACTGGCCTACTCCTGGCGCCTGGCAGTCAATCCGAACTCCGGAGCCCAACTGGAGGGCGACCTCGCCAGTGCGTCGCCGTTCCTGCGCGTCTTCCTTCCCGGGGCCTATGGCGTCGAAGTAAGCGTCTCCTCGCCCCCCGCTCCGGGCTCGGCCGTGTTGACGTCCATCGCCACCGCCGTGGTCATCGTCGCCGGTCCGCTCCCGCCGGCCGCTCCGCCAGGACAAGGGCCCACGACTTTTGCTCCGGTCGCGCGCGCGGGCTTCAGACAGCGCGTCGTCACGATCGGAACGGAGACCTTCGTGGACGTGCCTCTGGCCGGGCGTGACAGCGTCGATCCGAACAGCCCTGCCACGTCTGCCTTGCGGCCCTCTCTGGACTTCTTCTGGTCCCAGCTCTCCGGCCCGGAGCCGGCCGTGTTGCTGCCCGACGCGCGAGGCGCGCTCGAAGGCAGCGCCCAGCGCAGCGTCGATCCGCGAGCGAGGCTGTTTGCCCCGGGCCGCTACTTCTTCGGGCTCCAGGTCGTCCGCGCCGCTTCCGGCCAACCTCCGGGCGTCGGGGATGCCGTCGAGGTGGAGTGGGTCCGGCTGCCGGCCGCCCAGCGCCTCGCGCCTCTGGCGGATGCCGGCCTGGGCCGCGTGATCTCGGACTTCGACGCCGCGGCGCCGCCCGTGGTGGAGTTGAACGGCTCCGGAAGCCGGCCCGACCCGCGGCTGGGAGGGACGCTGACTTACGAGTGGAGTCAGCACCCGGGCGAGTACCGCTACCAACTCGTGGTTACCGACTCAAACGGTATCTCGAGTCTACCGGCGACCGTCCCGGTGCTGGTGCGACCGCGCACTCGGGCGGCGTTCCCGAAGGTGACGGTCCGCGCGCTCGACGCCGCCGGCACGCCGCTGTCTTTCGCCAATCCCGCACGAATCCAGGCTGGGCCGACATTCCCGGTCCTCACGCTCTCCGGCACCGCAGTGGCCCGGGGGACTCTTGCCTACCGGTGGCGCCAGCTCTTCGACGGCTCGACCGCGGCGCCCGTCACGCTCCACAACGATACCCGCTCGGCCGCGACGTTCCGGCCGACCGTCAGCGGTACCTATAGGTTCGCAATGACGGTCTCCGACTCCGTGCTCTCCGCCGAAGCGATCGTCGCCGTGCCGGTGGACGACCTGCGGCCCGGCGGCAACGCGGGCGTCACGCCGGTGGTGCGCGCGCCCGCGAGCGTGGAAGTGGCCGCCGACCGTGACGGCAGCGTCACGCTGGACGGCTCCGCCAGCTTCGACCGCGACGGTTCCCTGCGCGGCCGGCGCGCCTCGCCGCTCACCTACTTGTGGCGGCAGACGGCTGGCCCTTCGGTGCTCGCCTTCGATCGGACAGCGGCCAAGCCGTCCCTGACTCTGCCGGCGGGCACTTTCGGCCGCTACAGTTTCGAGTGCGTCCTCGACGACGGGCAGGACGCCGTCCTATCCGACGAGCTCGGTTTCTCGGCTGTGCCGCAAACAGCTGCGTCGGCCGCCGATCCGCGGCTGGCCTCCGGCAACTCCGCCGCCGGTGCGGAGCGTCCGACCACGTCCACGCTCGGCGGCTGCCAGATGGCGCCGGCCACCCGGTCGGGCTCGAGTCTGAGCTGGGTGTTGCTGGTGCTATCGATGCTCTGGATCGCCATCATGGGCCGCAGACGCGCCGACAAGCGCCACTATATAGGGCCCAAGCGCTTGGTAGAAGTTGCGCTCCTGGCCGGCGCACTCGCGCTGCCTGGCGCCGCGCGGGCGCAGAACCCGCTCGTGCTGACCGGGACGGTCCAGGACGAGGGAGGAACGCTTCGAAACGGCGTTTCCATCAGGGTCGACCAACAGAGCTTCCCCTTCGATTCGAAGACTTCCGTGACGGCAGGAGGAGGCCGGTGGGGGGCGTTGCCGTTCACCAATGTCACGACCGGGTCTTCGTTCGTCTACTCCGCAGCCATCCGTGGTCTGGCGGTGGACTCGGCCGCGTTGGTCCCCAATGCGCTCACGGTCAGCGCGGCCGATCAGTCGGCCGGCCGTCACGTCGAGACCATGACGATCGGCGGCCCCGTGACCTCGATCTCCCACGACAACGCCTCCCGGACCCTGCGAGACGGCTCGCACGTCTCGACCATCAGCTTCGGACGGGCGGTGCAGATTTCCTCGGTGTCGATCGACATCTCGCCGGTCGAGTCGCCGGTCGGCGACATTTCAATCGTCCCGGACTTCACTCCGGGAGACACGGTCGCGACCCTCCGGTTCGACGTTCCGGCTGCGACCGCCAACGGCCCGGCCCGGGTTCGCATCCAGGCCAGCGGACTGGCCGACAAGAAGCTGCCTGCGCTGGTCTTCGACCAAACCGACGACATCACGATCGACACGGTCGCGCCGACCGTCGCGAGTCTGACCAGCAGCGTCGCCGGTCCGGTGGGAACGGGTCCCACGACGATCGCGGCCACGTTCACGGAGGCCATGGCCACCGCGCCGGTCCTGCACTTTCGAAGCCCGGCCGGACATCCCTCCTTCTCTCAAGCCATGCTGACCGCCGACCCCGCCCGCAAGGTCTGGTCGCTGCCGTACGTCGTGCTCTCTTCTCCGGAGCTGCCTGCGGGCACGGTCGATGTCTCGCTCGAATCCGGCGCTGACCTGGCCGGAAACCCGCTCGACGTCTCCGCGGCATTGACGACCACGTTCGTGTTCGACAATCGACGCCCACGGGGCAGTCTCTCCGCCTCCGCGCACTGCTTCAGGACACCGCAGGGGGTGCTCGCGGGCGGCTTCCCGGCCACCTTCACTCTGATCGCCGACGAGCCGCTGGACGTGAACTTCCCGCCGCTTCTCGCTTTGAATCAAAGTGGCGGCCTGCGCCCGGCGCCGCGGCCGATGAGTCCAACGGGATTCGCTCCCACCGCGACGACCTGGACCCTGGTCACGCCGGTGTTCGCGCAAAACACGGCGGCGGGAGTCGTGGACGGACCCGCGACCGTGACGCTTGCCGGCGGGCGAGACCTGGCGGGTAACCAGGCCGTACTGGAGCCCGTACCCAGCTTCGTGGTCGACTCGATCGGCCCCGTCGTCTCGATCGCGTACAACGGAAAGACCACGACCGCGACGGTCACAGCCGGAGCGTTGCACATCTTGGCCGTGATCAGCGATTCGACGACCGTGACGGCCCCCAACGTCCTGATCGTGCCGAACCTGCCGGACGGTGGTCCCTCGTTCGGTGCCATGACGAAAGTCACCACCAACACGTTCGTCTTCGACACCCTCCTCCGGCCGCGGGACGGAAACACCGCATTCCCATTGCCGGACGGAAACCCAATCACCTACACGGTCCAGCTCACCGCGGCGGACAGCTTCGGCCAGCTGAACGACAGTGTCTGCCTGCCCCCCTCCGCTTTGTTCAATGGCTCGTTCGTCGCCGACACCCGTCCCTACACGTTGACGTTCGAACGCGAGCCTTCCACGACCCGAGTGGGTAGTTGCCCCATGGTCCTGACGGCGACCTTCCCATCCGGGAGGCCCGTCACGGCACCGCCCTCGATTCTGGTGACTTCCACGAGCGACGCCACTTCGCCGCTGCCGCTGACGACGATGGCGACCGTGGTGCCCGGCTTCGTTTACACGTCGGCGATCTCGGCGACCGCGTCACGCGACACCACCTATCGCGTGACCATCGCCGGGCCGCGCGGCGAGGCCTTCGGCGGCTTCAGCGACAGCGCGGGAAACACGGCAACGTTCATAACCACTTTCGCAGTCGATCCAACGCCTCCCGCAGTTCGACTCTCCTTCAGCCAGCCAGGGGCCCCGACTGTCGCGCCGTCGGGATCGCTGCTGCGTTTCAGTGCCGGACCGGTCGCCATCACCGCGACGTTCTCGGAGCCGGTCACTCCCGCGACGACTGCCTTCCTGTCGACCTCCAACTGCTACCCCGTTCCGGCGGACCGGGCGTCGAACGCCATCTTCTTGAGCGCGGACGGCCCGGGAAAGGCCAACGACGACGCCGCACTGAAGCTTCAGCCCACGCTCGATCCCCGCGTCTGGACGACCGGTGCCTACAACATCGCTCAAGCCACTCCCACATCGACGTCTGACGGCCTCATCGTGTTCGGCGTCAACGGCGCGGCCGACCTGGCAGGCAATCTGAACCTCCCCGTCGACATCACCACGGCCGCAATCGTCGCGGACACGCTGACGCCGACCGTCACCTTCCGCTTCCGGCGCACGGCCCTCCCCTTCACGGGGTCCAGCCTCGTGCTCGGGACCAGGAACCCGGTGGAGATGATCGTTTCGTTCAGCCAAGCCGTCACGGCCTCGGCCCCCATCGTGACGGCAGCGGGCACCGTGACGCCAAGTTCGGCGCTGCCCGGGCCGACGGCACTCGCGCCGCTGGGGGATGACCGCAGTTTCAGCGTCGGCCTGGACGGCGCCGTGGAGGCCGATCTAACGCTGACCGTCTCCGGAGTGAAGAACCTGGCAGGCAAGTCTCTCGCACCGTCCTCGGTCTCGACTCGTTTCGACGGCCTCGGTCCCTCCTGCCGGCTCGATTACCCGACGCGCACGGACAGCGTGGTCCTGGCCGGTCCGTTGCCCGTCACGGCTACCTTCAGCGAGCCCTTGCGCGCGGTGCCCAACCTCGCGATCGTCCGCTCGGGGACCGCCCCCCGAGGCGTCAACTCCCGTCCTCCGACGGCGATGGTCACGACGCCCGATCCTCTGGTCTACGCCCTGACGCTCCAGATCCTGCCGGGCGACGACGGCGTCTTCCTGCTCGACGTCACCGACGCCGCCGACCGGGCCGGCAACTTGTTGCGCGCGACAGACCGCAGAACGTTCACTATCGACACCGCGGCCCCCGACGTCGTGGTGACCGGCAGTCCCAGTTTGACCCGCCCCATCGGCCGCGTGGCCCTGACGCTGACCGCACGCTTCTCCGAACCGTTGTCGATCTCGCCGACGCTGTCCATCAGCAGCCGCCGAGCGGGCTCCACGACGAACACCATCGCCCGCGACATCTGGGATGGCACCTCCGACCCCAAGGTCTTCGTAAAGACGCTCGCCCGGTTCCTTCCCGGCAATGACGGACTGTTCGACATCTCCGTCGACAACGTGGTGGACCTCGCGGGGAACCGGCGGCCCAGGAGCGTGGTTTCGACATTTCGGATCGACACGACCAGCCCCGTGGCCAGCGTGGCCTTTTCGAAGAGCACGACCGTGCCGTTGCGTGCCGGCACCTACGGCGTCACCATCACCTTCTCCGAACCGGTTAGCCCCATTCCGACTCAAGCCATCGTTCGACGGTCCTTTACCGATGGCCAGCGGGACACCTTGGTGCCGCTGCTGCCGGACGCCGCAGCGCGTATCTTCGTTGGGAGTCTGACGATCCCGGCGACGTCGCCTGCAAACCTGACGCCGGCCGCCGCCGGCGATCCGGCCGTGCTCCTCTTCCAGGCGCAGTTGGTCGACGCGGCGGGCAATGCGGCCGTCACGACGGCCGGCGTGGACGTCTCGGGCAGGCTGGCTTCGTTTGCGATCGACACCATGCCTCCGGAGCTGCGGCTGCTGCCGGTCGTGAGCGGCGCGTCGGCGCGCGAGGGCGGCCGGCTGACGACCTTCGAGGCGTTCACGGTGCGGCCCGACCCTCTCTCGAGCGCCCCCGTTCTGCAGATCGTGGCTCCGGGCCAGCGGCGACTCCGTGTGGGTCGCCTGGTCCTGGACGCCAGCCGGACGACGGCCACCACCGGCATCGATCTGGCGCCCCACAATCCGCCGGACGACGTCGATGGAAAGTACAACTGCACGCTGACCGGCGGAGCCGATCTGGCAGGCAATCCCGCGGTCTTCCGGCCAGGCCCGACGGTCGACGTCCTGGTCGACACGCGCCAACCCGAGCTGGAACTGCTCGCTACGTCCGACGGAACGCTCGTCTCGGCGGACCGGCTCAACGCTGTCACGACGGGCAGACTGGTGGTTTCGGGCACCGTCACCGACGCGACGACCACCACCGTAACCGTCTCGCTGGGCCGAACTTCCATCACCACCCGCGGCGCGGTGTTGCAGTCGCGGCCCGATCAGCAAAGGCTCTCGCAGCTTTCGACGTTGCAGTTCCGCGCCGAGCTGACCGTCTCTTTCCCGGACTGCGCGGGAACGACTCCCGCAGCCTTGGTGGAGGCCGTGGCCGTAGACGCGGCCGGGAACTCGTCGACTCGGATTGTCCGTCGAGTCGTGTTCGATCAGGACGGCGACGGAATCCCGGATTGGTTCGAGTGCCAGACCACGCGCTCCCCTGGAGGTCCTCCCGCAAGTCCGACCGCCCTGGTGTCGGACAGGGACGACGATGGAGACGGGCTTCTCAACATTCAGGAGTACCAGCTGGGAACGAACCCCAGGAACGCGGACACCGATGGCGACGGCGTCTCGGACGGCGTGGAAGTGCAGGCCGGCAGCAACCCCAGGGACCCCCGCTCGGTCCCGGCGACGCCGCCACCGGGCATCACTCCTGGCGTTCCGCTAGCCGCCACCGCCAAGACGCCATCGCCCGTCGTCGCGCCGCAGCGGGTCGCTCTGCAAGGCGCTGCCAACGTCGCCGCCTCCAGCGTGCTCTTCGACTGGTCCGTCGTTTCGGCGCCCGGCGCGGCCGCCGCTGCCATCCTGGCCGACCCGGTCTTCCTGGCCACTCGCGCAAAGCCGCAGTGTTTCCCCAATTTGACGGTGCCTGGTCTTTACACTTTCAGGCTCACGGCTGCCGGCCTGGGAACAGCCCCCGCGGGGCCGGCGACCGCCGACGTCGCAATCGCCGTGCTGGACGTCCCGCCGGTAGCACGCATCTCGCCGGCCACCAGTCCCGTGTTCGTCCCCGTGTCCGAAGGCTCGACCGTGCGCGCGTTCAGCGCCGTGGATTCCTTCGATCCGAACGGAGATTCGGTTTCCTTCACCTGGGGGGCGCTCGACGGCAATTCGACCGTTCCCTCGGCCGCGGGTGTGCCGGGTCTGGGATTCACCAGTCCGATCACCGGCCCTCAGGTCTCGGTGGAGATCCGCCAACCCGGCGACTTCCGGCTGGTCCTGACCGCCAGCTCAACGGCGCCCGGCGCCGCCTCGATGACCTCCACGGCCTCGGTGCGAATCCTGGCATCGGGGGCCGGGCCGACCGTGCCAGTGGCTCGGGCGGGCCTCGACCGGAAAGTGGTGATATCCAATGCCGTGGTGGACGCGGTCGTCCCGCTCTTCGGGCATGACAGCTTCGATCCCGACCTCACGGTGGCAGACCCGCTCCACCGGACTCTCGTGTTCGGATGGAAACAGCTCGCCGGTCCCGGGCTGGGTTCAGCCCCCTTCCTGGCCGACGCACGCGGCCGGCTCGAGGGCGACGGCGCCCGCAGCGTGGACCCCTCCGTGCGCTTGACGGCGCCCGGGCGGTACGTCTTCGGTCTCACCGTGGCCCGGGCTGGCACGACCGCTTCGGTCAGCCTTCCCGACGAGGTGACCGTCGAAGTCGTGCAGATCCGCAATCCCGGGATGCCCTACCCCGCGGCCGCGGCGGGCGCGTCTCGAGTGGTCGCCGCCTTCGATCCCGCCAATCCGGTCTCGCTGCAGCTGGACGGCACGGACAGCATCGGTTTCGACGATCCTCCGGCGTCGCTGCGTTTCTCCTGGCGACAGCTGAGACTCTCGGACGACGATCCCGTGCCTGCGGTCGCACTGTCCGATCCCGCCTCGAGCCGGCCTTCGTTCGTCCCGCCCGAATCCGGCGACTACAACTTCGAGCTGGTCGTCACCGACCGGCTTGGGCAGCAGAGCCTGCCGGCCCGCGTGCGCGTCCGGGTGGTGAACGCGCCGGGCGTCACGGCCGGCAACGGGGCGACGGGCATCCAGATCACGCGGGCGGAGGCGGTCGCGGCCGATTCGCTGGGACGGGTTCAGCGAGTGCTTTTCGACTCGCCGGCGTCATTGACGGGTCCGACTCCTCCGGCGATCCAGCTTCAGGCAGCGGCCGCCACGACGGGCCAGGGCCCGGCGCCGAGTTTCCGATGGCGCCAGCTGCGGGAGGGTTCTACCGCCCCCGACGTGGCGCTCCAAGGCGCGTCGACGGACACGGCCCGGTTTACGGCCCTCCATGGAGGCAACTACCGCTTCCAGCTGGAGGCCTCCTCGGGCGCTTTCTCGGCCACCGCGATAGTGGACGTGCCCGTGGACGATCGGCGTGACGGCGGCAACTCCGGCGTGACGCCGCGCGTAACGGCGCCCGCGAGAGTCCTGGTGCAAAACGGCCTGGCCGCTCGCGTGCGACTCGACGCGTCGGCCTCGTTCGACCGCGACCGCGACGTGCCCGGCCGCTCGGCGGGAGAGCTCACGTACGTCTGGTCGCAGGTCGCCGGCCCCGTGCGGCTGGTCTTCGATGCGAACGCGGCGGCACTGGATCTGAACGTGCCCGCGAGCCCGGTCGGGGACTACGCCTTCGAAGTAGCGCTCGACGACGGACAAGACATGGTGACCTCCAGCGCTGCCTTCTCGACCTTCGACGCTGCCCCCCTTCAGCCCGCGCTCGCCTTGCCGACCGGGACGACTCGGGCCGCTGTGCCGGCCGGCAGTTCGGGCTGCGGCCTTGGCTCGGGCGCGGCGCCGGCAGCCCTCCCCGATTTGCTTTTCCTTGCGGGAATTCTCGGCCTTACTCTGGCACGCTGGCCCACCCGGCGCCCAAGCTAGAACCTCCGAGCGGACAAAAGCCGCCGGATTTGCGGGCTTTTTCGAGTTAGAGACGCCGTCTTTCCTGTAAACTGCCAGGAACACCGTCGGTTGCGACTTGCGCAGGGAGTAAACATGCCTGGGCACTTTCGGATGGCAGCAGTGGCGTTGGCGATCCTGACGGCCGCGCTCGGGCCAGCTACGGCGATGGCCGCGGCGCCCTCCATCACGTCGGTCACCTACAGCAAGATCCCCAACGCCTACACGAGCGGTGACGTCCTCACCGTCACGGCCGTGTTCGATCAACAGATCACACCGACGTCGGCGTCCATCACGGTGACCGGAGGGACCGTCGGCGACATCACGGTCACCGATCAGGCGATGAGCAATCCCTCCGCCGATCTGCTGACCTGGGTTTACAGCGCGACCATCACCGCGACGGACGTCGACGCCTCCAGGACGGTCGACATTTCGGGAACCAACGCCAACGGCAACAACACGTCCACGCCCAACAACGCGTTCACAGTCGACAAGACGGCGCCCACGATCTCGTCGGTCACCTACAGCAAGACGCCCAACGCCTACAAGGGCGGAGACTCGCTTGAGATCACGGCGGTGTTCGATGAGGACATCACGCCGTCGGCCGCAGCGATCACCATCACGGGCGGCAACATCGCCGGCGGGGCCGTGAACGGAACCGCGATGACGAACCCCTCCGCCGACAGGCGAACCTGGCTCTTCGAGGCCACGGTCGTGGCAGGCGATGCGACGGCCGGGCGCACGGTGCAGGTCTCGGGGTCCGACGCCGCGGGCAACACCAACGGCTCGACGCCTTCGTCGAGCTTCAGCGTCGACAACGTGGCTCCGTCGATCACCGGCGTCACCTATAGCAAGACGCCCAACGCCTACAAGGGCGGAGACTCGCTTGAGATCACGGCGGTGTTCGATGAGGACATCACGCCGTCGGCCGCGGCGATCACCATCACGGGCGGCAACATCGCCGGCGGGGCTGTGAACGGAACCGCGATGACGAACCCCTCGCTGGACAGAAGGACGTGGCTCTACAGCGTAATCCTCGACGGCAACGAGGGCACGGGCCCGCGCACCGTCTTGGTCAGCGGCGCCGACGCCGCCGGCAACGTCAACGGGTCCACCCCTTCCGATACGTTCGACGTCGACAACACGCCTCCGGGATTCAGCGGGTTCTCGTTCAGCCGCGGACCTGCGTTCGTGGACGCAGGCTCCTTGAGCGTGACGGCGGCCTTTCTCGAGCCGCTCTCGGCGAGCGTGACGCCGACCATCAGTTTCGTCCCGGCGGGCAACTTCTCTCCCTCGGCCCCAGCGGCCACTCGCGTCGACAACCAGACCTTCCTGTACACCACGAGTGTCACGGGCTCGACCTCGCAGGCCGGCGACGCCTACACGGTCACGATTCCGGCGGCCAGCGTGATCGACGTCGCCGGCAACGCCCAGAACGCTCCGGACGACGTGCAAACGGGAGTTGTGGACACAGCGGCTCCGCTGACTCCGACGCTCCAGTTCAGTCAGGGCCCGACGTTTCTGGTGGCTGGAGCGCTCACGGTCACGGCGACCTTCACGGAAGACATCACGACCACGGCAACGCCGACGCTCTCGTTCAGTCCGGCCTCCGACTTCTCGGTCAACGGCGTGACGCGCAGCGGCGGAAATCAGGTCTTCGTCTACTCGGTAACCGTCGGCGGCCCGACCCCGCAAGCAGGTGAGCCCTATACGGCGACGGTTTCCGGAGGCAAAGACCCAGCGGGGAACACCCAGAGCCCGGCGACGCAGAGCGGCACGGAGGACACGTCACCGCCTCTGGCGCCGAACCTTTCGTTCTCGCGAGGACCGGCGTTCCTGGCCGCTGGCTCGCTCACGATCACGGCCGACTTCACGGAGCCGCTCAGCGGCGCCTTCACGCCGACCATCCAGTTCACGGGAGTCCCGGCGCTCTTCTCACCGAACGTGGTGGCCCCGACACGCAACACCAACCAGCAGTTCGTCTACACCACCACAGTCACGGGTACCTCCTCTCAGGCCGGCGACGGCTATCTGCTGACGCTTTCCAAGAACAATGTCGTCGACGTGGCCGGCAACGTGCAACAGGCAGCGGACGCCCAGCAAAGCGGCATAGTCGACACCGTCGCCCCCACGGTCACCGGCTTCACCTACAGCAAGGCCAGCCGCATCTACAAAGCGGAGACCTTCCTGGTCACGGCCACCTTTATCGAGGACATCACACCCGCGGCCGCTTTCATCACCATCGCAGGCGGCTCAATCACGTCCACGCTCAACGACGTGGCGTCCACGCCCATGAACCAGGGCGCCAACCGCCAGACGTGGACGTTCAGCCGCCTCGTTCAAGGCGGCAACGTGGACGACGGCACCTTCACTATCACGCTCACCGCCCTCGACTCGGCCGGCAACGCCCTGACGGTTCAGCCCGTCACCAACACGTTCACGGTCGACACCGTGACGCCGCAGATGCTCTCGCCGCTGACTTTCAGCCGCTCGCCCGCCTTCCTGCCGGCGGGCCCGTTCTCCATTACCGCGAACTTCAGCGAAGCGCTCGATCCGACGGTGACGCCGGCGTTCAACATCGCGGGCAACGGCGGCCCTCGTTTCACGAACCTCGTGACGACCCGAATCAGTCCCCAGCAG
Source organism: Candidatus Wallbacteria bacterium (assembly GCA_016199905.1). GTDB lineage: Bacteria > Muiribacteriota > UBA6191 > JACPRK01 > JACPRK01 > JACPRK01. Next base: position 887 of record JACQFU010000289.1, on the reverse strand, counting down.
TACGCGTTCGACTACACGATCTCGGGCAACACGTCTGCCGGCGGCGACGGTTACACGATCAGCGTGCTCGGAGCGTCGGTGCAGGATCTCGCCGGCAACACCCAGACGACGACGACGCCGGTGACCGTGGGAGTCGTCGACACGGTCGCACCGACTGTCACGCTCACCTACACTCCGCCCAAGCTGATCTACAAGGCCGAGGCCCTGACCCTCACGGCGATCTTCTCGGAGGACATCACTCCGGCCAGTCCGACCATCGCAATCGTGGGCGGCGCTATCACCTCCACTGCCAACGACACTCCTGCCACACCGATGGATCCGGGCAGCGATCGCAAGCATTGGAGCCATCTCGTGAACATCGCCGGCGGCGGCGTGGACGACGGGTCCTTCACCATAACGCTCACAGCCGCCGATCCTGCGGGCAACGCCCTGACGGCTCAGCCTGCCAACCGCACCTACCCAGTCGACACCGTCCCGCCTCGGGTGACCGGCCTGAGCTTCAGCCGTGGTCCCGATTTCATCGGAGCCGGCCCACTCACCATCACGGCCGATTTCAGCGAGGATCTCGACGCCACGGACCCACGGCTGCTGCCCTCAGGGGTGGGTGGCGCGCGTTTCAGCACCTTCATCACGACGCGCGTTAGCGACCGCCAGTTCCGCTATGCAACGACTGTCTCGGGCTCGACTTCCCAGAAGGGAGACGCCTACAGAATCGAAGTCGACGCCACGACGGTCACCGATCCTGCCGGCAACCCCCAGGCCGGACCAAATGCCTTTCAATCGGGCCTTGTGGACACAGTGGCACCGACGGTCACCTCTCTGACGTACAGCCGCATCGACCGCCTCTATCCGCTCGTGCAGCTGTTCGCGGTGACGGCGTCCTTCAT
>JACQFU010000288.1 GCA_016199905.1 Candidatus Wallbacteria bacterium | reverse complement strand
TCTACGAGCGCTGAGCCGCCGGCCCCGGCCGGCCCCGCGCTAGAATGGTCCCACGATGCAGCTCGACGACACCCTCGAGAACTACATGCGCAAGACCGCGGACTTTCACGGCTGCTTCATGAAGGCGCCGGGGATCGTCATCGGCTGCCACATGGTCGAGTACGCATTGGAACTGATCGGAGAACCCAGGGGAGCGCTCAACGCCGTCACGGAGACCCGTGTTTGCCTCAGCGACTGCATCCAGGTGATGACGGGCTGCACGCTCGGGAACAAGCATCTGAAGCTGGCGGACAACCTGGGACGCTATGCGCTCACGCTCTACGATCGCGACTCCGGAGAGGGCGTGCGAGTCTACCTGGACCTGTCGAAGATCGACGCAACCAGGCACCCGGAACTGCACTCCTTCCACCTGCGCCAGCGCGCTCCGCTCGTCTTGACCGACATGGATTTCCGCAAGAAGAGCGGCACCAAGGTCGTGAAGGAGTTCCTCGAGGCGCGCCGCGAAGTGCTCTCCTGGCAGCGCGTGAAGGTCGCCTACGCCCGCAAGGACCCGATGGACCCGTCAGTTCCCTGCACTGTCTGCGGCGAGCCCTTCCTGAAGAAGACGCGAGAGCCGGGTCCCTGCCCGGCCTGCGACGGAGCCGCCTACTATCAGGTGCTGACGTCCGAGGGCCCCTGAAGGCCGGTCTCTCCAGCCTGGCAGCGAGGACCGAGGGCCGCAACCTCAGGCCGCTTTTACGCCCTTGTAGTAGATGACGAAGTTGCAGCGGACGCACTTGATGGAGTTCGGCAGAGCGTCCTCCGGCTTGAGCCGCACCTTGATCATTTGATGGTGGCAAACGGGGCAGATCATCTCTCGGGCACCTTGTGTTTCTGAGGGACTGGTTACAGGACCTCTTCATCCATCGGCCAAAATCACCGACATATTGAGTGAATTTGATCGATTTGCGAGGTGTCCGTTGATCCTGCCGCCGATGACGCGCCGGCGCCTGCTGCTGCTGCTGACGGGCGTGGCGCTGCTCGTTTACGCCTGCTGCTTCTGGCTCGTGGCCGATTTCACCTGCGACGATGCCGGCATCGGTTTCTGCTATGCCAGGAGTCTGGCTCAGGGGAGGGGACTGGTGCTCGCTGCGGGCTCGGAACGCAGCGAGGGATACTCGAACCTGCTCTGGGTCCTGCTTCTTTCGTTTGGCATCGGGCATGGCGTGCTGCCGGAAGTGGCCGCCAAGGCAATGGCGCTGCTGCTGGGGGGCGCTTGCGTTGCGCTGCTTTGCTGGCTTCCGGCTCACATGGGGCGACGGCAACTCTCGCTGCTGGACGCCCTGCCGGGAGTGCTCCTGGCGTCGAGCGCGCCCTTCGTGTTCTGGACGGCCAGCGGGCTCGAGAGCTCGCTATTTGCCTTCCTCCTGCTGGCCGCGCTGGCGGCGTTCACCGCTGAGATCGATGCCGAGACCCCGCTGCCAGTCTCCTCGGCGCTGCTGCTGCTGGCCTGCCTCACGCGACCCGAAGGTCCGCTCTACGCGCTGATGGCCATCCCGGCCGTCGTCTGGGCCCATCGCCGCAGGCCTTTGGCGATGCTGGAATGGATCGCCGTCATCGTCCTGGGCCTGGCCGCCTTCCTCGCCTGGCGATGGAGCTATTTCGGCGACTGGCTCCCCCTGTTCTATTACTCGAAAATGCGCGCTTCGGCTGCGCCTCTGTTCTCCGCGGGAGACCAGGGCTGGGCCTGGCTCTCCCGGTACTTCGACGGGGTCTGGCCCCTCTGGGTGACGATTCTCGCGGCCACCGGGTTCGTGGCGCTTGCGCAGCGGCCGGCAGGTCTCTGCGCGATGGGACTGGCCGCGGCGTCGGCGATCTTCGTTCTGGCCGCGAGCGGCAGTCCGATGGACGACCGGTTCCTGGCGCCTCTCCTGCCCGTGGTGCTGTTGGCGCTTGGAGAGGGACTGCGACGGCTGGTCGAGTTCTTCTACAACCCCGACCCCATCAACGTGTCGAAGGATGCCCCGACTCTTGCGGCAGCCCTGGCCGTTGCACTCCTGATGTTGCGCCTGGCCGTGCCGTCGGCCGGCGAGCTGGCCGTGGGGCGTGGCACCGACACGGTGACGTTTGCAAGTCGCGTCGCTCGCGGCGAGGCCTTTGCGCGGCTGGCCAGGAAAGGGCGACTCCGCGGCGCCACGCTCTGCGAACCGGACGCGGGCGCGGCGGCGTGGGCTTCGGAGATGCCCGTCTTCGGCCTGGACGGACTCACCGACAGGACCCTGGCACGCTACGGGTCGGTACCCGCCGTTCGGGATGAGTACCTCTTCGAGCAACGCAGACCTACCTTCCTACGGCTGAGCGGAGTCCTGGCGGCGACCCCGCAACTCGATCTCTCCGAGCGCGTCGCGCGCGACTACGTCCGGCTGCCGCCGCTGCCGGGCGACTGCCCCGGAGACGCCAACTTCGTGCGGCGCTCCGCTTTGCAAGCCAGGTCACATCCGTCCCAGATTGCGATTGCCTGCGATTACGGCGGCGAGTTGACGCTGGAAGGACTCGACAGGGTTCCTGCCAAAGCCGCCCCGGGCGGGCGCGTGGAGCTGGCGCTGCGATGGCGCCGCGCATTTCCGTCGGGTGGCGTGCACCGTGTGGCCGTCGAGCTGGCCGGTCCGGTGACGCTCTCGAGCGAACACGCGCTTTTGAACGGCTGGTGTCCGGCCCGGGCCTGGGCCGCAGAGGAGGCGATGCGGGACGTCGCAGAAGTTGCGCTCCCGGGTGAAGCTCCCGAGGGAGTGTACGGCGTGCGAGTGCGCGTCTTCGACGCGACGGGGCAGGAGCTGGTCGCCTCCGAGCCGCTCCCGGAGTCGGCGTCTGTCGAGGTCACGCGCGAGGGCGCCAGGCACCGATGTTCGAGCCTGGCGGAGGGGTTGGCCTCGTCCACGCGTGGCGCGGCGGACCTCGGCGAACTACGTGAAACGCTTCGCGAGCTGACGCTGGCCGCCGCGCTGCCGGCCCCGGAAGTTGAGGCAGCCCGAGAGCACGCGGCTCTCCGGGCTTGCCGGCTGGCGCTCGAGGCGTGCGCCTCGGGGAAACCCGAAGCTGCCGTGGACTGCGTCGTCCAGTCCCGCGAGTGGGGGGGCGATGCGACTGAATCGAGTCAGCAGGTCTCTTCACTCCTCAGGGACTGCGCGTCGCGGCTCGCATCGGGGGGTCGCCCGCGGGAAGCCGCTAGGGTGCTGACGCGGGCGCTCTTGGCCAACCCGCACGACGTGGAGGCGATCCGGGCTCGCGACGCGCTCTGGGCTTGCGTTGCCGCCGCAACGCCAGAGGCGACGGCCGATACGGCGGCCTCGCAACTGCCCGCCCCGACCCAGGGATGAGGACCGGCTCCTGCAGGCTCGCCCCTAGTAGACGATCCCCTTCGGGAAGTAGATGTCGTAGGAGATGTCGACTTCCTCGGCGTCGACTTCCTTGTCCACCGTGTCGAAGTAGACGAACTTGTTACGGATCAACCGCAGCAGGTCGCGGGGCTGGGAGGCCTTGAACGGACGGCTGTCTTGCTTGTAGCGTTCCAGGAGGTGCGGCACGGCGGTGGGGCCGGCCTTGAGCTTGATGATGTTGAGCATCAAGTCCCAGATGGCGAGGAACTCCTCCTGCGTGGGATCGCGCATCTCGACCTTGTAGGGAATGCGGCGCAGGAACGCGGGGTCCATGATCTTCATCGGGTCCAGGTTCGACGAGAAGATCATGACCTCGTCGGTCATCACTTCCATCCGGGTTCCGCCCAGGATCATGAAGTCGATGTGGTTCTCCAGCGGCACGATGAGACGGTTGAAGATGTCGCTCGCCGAGCACTGCTGGCGGCCGAGGTCGTCGATGAGGAACACGCCGCCGTTGGCCAGCACCTGAGGCGGCAAGCGCCAGGCCTTGAACTTCTCATCGAACTTCACCTCGAGATCGCCCAGCGTCATTTCACCGCCGACCATGATGAAAGGGGCCTCGCAGAGGATGAACCGGCGATCCGCGCCGTGGATCTTGTCGACGACAGGGTCCTTCAGCGGCACGTGCTGCGCCTCGTCGAAAACTTTCACGACCTGCTTGTTGATCTCCACGCAGTAGGGAATGAGCACCGGCGGCAGCAGCTTGCAGATGAAGCTGGAGAGGTTCGTCTTGCCATTGCCGGCTCCGCCGTAGAGGAAGATCGATTGCTTCGAGGCCGTCGCCTGGCCGATAACGTCGTTGAGCTCCTGGTACCCGATGCGCTTGCTGAAGATCGTCCTCACCTTGTCGGGGGTGACCTTCCACTTGGCATCCAGCATCACGGCCGCCGCCATCTTCTTGGTGACTTGCTGGTACTGCTCCATCGTCACCGGGCAAGGACCCACGTACGGATTCTTCTCGACGATGTTCTTCGCCTGCTCGATGCCCTTCTTGTAGAGCGTCCAGGTGAAGTTGGCGCCCAGATCGAGGGTGGACGAACCCTGCCCCGAGATGGTCACGACGTCCTCGTCCTTTAGCAACTTGAGAACGCGGTTGACGATCGACAGGCTGACCCGGGTGGAGTTGGACAGGGACCCGGCGTCCATCTCGCCGTTGAGGTACAGGTTCTTGAGGACCAGCTCTTCGACGGTGTCGATCACGGGTCCGAAGTGCTGCGGGTCGGTTGGGGCCTTCGGGACGAAATCGCTCAGTTCCATATCCCACCAATCTAGCAGCCCAATTCGATCCGCTCAACTGTCTTCCTGGGCCCAGGGCTGCGTGCTATGATGTGGCGCCCGCGCTGCACTGCCAAAACGGCTCATCTCGCGCGGGTAAAGAACCGCCTGATGGCTGCCGCGACCCGAGCATGAAAGACAGCATCCTCGTTGTCGACGACAATCAGTTCGAGCGCAATCTGGTCGTAAAAGCTCTCGCCGCCCGCGCCCAGGGCTGTGAGATGCGGCAGGCGGGCACGGCCGAAGAGGCTCTCGCGAGCGTGGCCGGCGACGCCCCCTCCATCGTCCTGATGGACTGCAAGCTTCCCCGAATGAGCGGCATCGACGCGCTTCGACGGTTGCGCGAGGAAGGCCACACCTTCCCGGTCATCGTCTGCACGGCTGCCAACGCCACGGAACTGGTGCTCGAGGCCCTCCGAGCCGGCGCGACGGACTACCTCGTGAAGGACAAGAACTTCTTCGAGATGCTGCCGATCGCCGTCGACAAGGCAATTGGACTGCACCGGCTCGAAGCCGAGAAGGCCAAGATTCTCGAGCGGCTGCGCCAGAGCAAGGATCGCTACGAGAGGCTCGTCGTCAACGCACACGACATCATGTTCCAGGTCGACACGAAGGGCCGCTTCCTCTACGTGAATCCCGCGGACGAGCGCGAGCTGGGCCACCGGCCCGATGAGTTCTACGACGACCCCGAGCTGGCCTGCCGGCTGGTGCACCCGGAGGATCGCGACCGCGTGCGCAAGACTTGGGGCACGCTGCTTCAGGACGGCGGAGAGGCCGTGATCGAGACCCGCGTCGCAGCCGGAGGCCTCCAGACCCAGTGGTACCAGGTCAAGATCTTCGGCGTTCCCGCGCAGACGGGACAGATCCTCCAGGGCATCGCCCGAAACGTCACGGAGAGCCGCGAACTGGCCCGCCAGCTCCAGAAAGAGAAGGCCCAGCTGGAGGAGGCCAATCGCCGGCTGCAAGAGGTCAACCGGCTCAAGAACGAGTTCGTCGCCAGCGTCAGCCACGAGCTGCGGACGCCGATGAACTCCATCATCGGCTACACCGACTGCCTGCTGGACGGCCTCGACGGTCCGCTGGCCGACGAGCAGGCGTCGAGCCTCACGCGCGTTCGCAAGAACGCGGGCCAGCTGCTGAATCTGCTCAACGACATTCTCGACACTGCAAAGATCGAAGCCGGAAAGATGCAGGTCAACGCGGAGAACT
>JACQFU010000003.1 GCA_016199905.1 Candidatus Wallbacteria bacterium | reverse complement strand
TAGCTCACCTCTAGAGTCATTTCAGCCGTCGACTCCCAGAGTTTCACGCGGCTCTTGAAGTCTTGGTTGCCGTCGAGCGGCTTGTCCAGGACCGCGCCGAGCGGCGCCTTAGGGTCGGCCCCGCCGGGTTGAGTCACGGGGAAGAACTGCACCACGGCCAGCCCGCCCTTGGCCGAGCGGTTGCCGTGGAACCGCGATTGCCTGGGAATAGGCCCCGCGCCTAGCTCCGGCTCGGTGGGCGGCGTGCGCGCGGCGACCGTCTTGGGCACGGCCGGAGCCGCCGGCATCGCCGGCGCTGTCCGCGACTTGAAGCCGGTGAGCTGGTTCTCCTTGGCCTGGAAGAAGAGCTTGCGGCCCGTGCGCGTGAAGCGCGGCCGCTCTTCCACCGAGAGCAAGTCCGTCAGGGCCTCCGGCTCCGTCGCCCCGGCGACGGCCTGCACGTAGACCTTCGTCGTACCGCCGCGGTCGCTGTCGTAGGCGATGGCCCGCCCGTCGGGAGACCAGTCCGGATGGGCGCTCCCGCCCCGGCTCGTCGTGAGGGCTCGAGCCTCGTGCTTCCCCGCCGAATCCTGAATCCAGATGTTGAAGGCGCCGCCGCGGCTCGACGTGAAAGCCAGCTCGTCTTCCCGCGGACCCCAACTGGGGCTGAAGTCGCTGGCCGAACAGTCCGTCACCTTCCGATCCTGACCGGTCGCCAGCTCCCGCACCCAGATCTCGAAGTTGCCCGATCGATCCGAGTCGAAGGCCAGAAAGCGCCCCGTCGGAGACACCCGCGGATGGAAGTCCTGGCCGGCGCCGCCCGTCACCTGGCGGCGCGTGCCCGTCGCGGTCTCCATCGACCACAGCTTCGAGCTGCCGCCGCGGTCGCTCGTGAAGTAGAGCCGCGTGCCGTCGGCCGACCAGTCGGGCGCTTCGTCGTTGGCCTGACCGTCGGAGAGCTTGCGGTCCACCGGCGGCTTCACGGCCGTTCGGACCCAGATCTGCTTCAGGCCGCTGTCCTCCACGACGTACGCGATCGACTTGCCGTCCGGCGCCGGCGCCGGTTGGGTGCAGGTGCGATCCGGCGGCGACAGCAGGTCGTCGCTCGTGGGGTGGCGGAAGAAAGCGCGGGCCGCCGGGGCGGCCGCCACGAGCGCCGCCAGTGCGAAAACCAGGGCCGGGGATCGTCTCGGGAGGAGGATGGACATCGTTGGCTGCTCCTTCCTCCCGAATATCGGCCGCCCGACCGCCGGCGATGAGCCGCTAGATCCGCTCCACGACTGGTCGCGTCGGGCTTTTCCGCACGGAAAGCGGTGGCCGGGGCCAGAGTCTTGTAAGGCCGCGGTCTCATTGCTGAACCACAGCCCCGGCTTTATATTGGTGGTGGACCCGCCGCCGAACCGGGGGCGCGAGGACCGGGAACGAAGAGGCAACACAATGATGAAGAAATGGATGGCAGTCGCCGCGGCGGTTTCCGTGCTCTGGTGGACCGGGGCTCTGCTGGGCTCACGCGGCAACGAGGCGGAGATGGCGTCCGGCTCCGCCGCGATCCTTGCGACCGAGCCGATGGAGACCGCTTCGGCGGAGGTCGAGCGCGTGCCCGGCGAGTTGCTGGTGGACCTGCGTGACGACGCCACCCCCGAGGCCGAGCGGGAGCTCGCCCGGCGCTACCACCTGACCCTCGAAGAGACCGGCCCCTCGAGCCACGACATCAAGGTGATGAAAGCGGAGGTCTCCGAGGCCGACGAGGATGCGATGATCGAGGGACTCTCCCACGAGCCGCTGGTCGAAAGCGCAGAGCCCAACTACGTTTATCGAGCGCTGGCCGTACCCAACGATCCGCTCTACAAGTACCAGTGGCACATGGATCAGATCCATGGGCCCAAGGCCTGGGACCTGGGGCAGGGCAACGGCGTCATCGTCGCTGTGATAGACACGGGGGTCGCCTACGAGGACAACGGCCGCTTCAAGCGCGCCAAGGACCTGGCCGGCACGAAGTTCGTCGCGGGTTGGGACTTCATCCATCGCAACGACCATCCCGATGACGACCACGGCCACGGCACGCACGTCGCCGGCACGGTCGCCCAGACCACGAACAACAACGAGGGCGTCGCAGGTGTCGCCTACAAGGCCGCCATCATGCCGATCAAGGTGCTCTCGGCCCAGGGGATGGGCAACGTAGGCGACATCGCGGAGGGCATCCGCTGGGCGGCGGACCACGGCGCCAAGGTCATCAACATGAGCCTCGGCGGCTCCGGGTTCAGCCGCGTGATGAAGAACGCGTGCGACTACGCCAAGCAAAAAGGCGTGGCCGTCGTCTGCGCCGCCGGCAACAACGGCCAGCAGCGCGTGAGCTATCCGGCGGCCTACCCGGCCTGCATCGCCGTCTCCGCCACGCGCTTCGACGAGGAGGTCACCTGGTACTCCAACTACGGCAAGGAGATCTGCGTGGCCGCGCCGGGCGGCGACACGCGCGTCGACCAGAACGGCGACGGCTATCCGGACGGTGTGCTGCAGTGCACGATTTCCCGGACCGACCCCGCCCAGAGCAGCTACGAGCTGTACCAGGGAACGTCGATGGCGAGTCCGCACGTGGCGGGGGTTGCGGCGCTCATCATCTCGCAAGGCATCAAGGACCCCGACGAGGTGCGTGAGGTGCTTCAGAAGACGGCCCGGCCCAAGGGCAGCGGGCGTGGCGACATCAAGTACGGCGCGGGCATCATCGACGCGGCGGCAGCACAGCGCCTGGCGATGGATCGGGCGGGCGTCCGGCGGACGCTGGAGCTCGCCGGTGCCGGTGCGGTCGCCCTTCTTGGGCTGCGGATCGCCGCGGGTGAGGCGCTGCTCGCGGGACCGGCCGCGCTGGTTGCGGCGTGCGGTCTCTGGTTCGCGCCCTCGGGGTGGCTTCCTGTAGCGCTTCGGCATCCGCTCGCCGAGCTGGATACCTGGGCGCTGGGCGCGAGCGCGCAGGCAAATCCGATCGTCTACTCCGTGCTGCTGCCGCTGGTGCTGATGGTCCTGGTCTTCGGCTGGCGGCCGGGCCGCCTGGTGGCGGCGGGCCTGACGCTGGGAATGGCTGCCGCGCTTTCGGACGCGGCGCTCTTCGGCTCCACCGACGTCGCCTGGATCCCGGGCACGGCAGGATGGCTGGACGGCGCGTGGTTGCTCGGCAACGCGGCGCTCTGTCTGCTGCTGGCGCGCGCGGCGCTCGGCCGCGGGAGGAAGTCATGACGCGCCGCAGTATCACGCTCAGCGGAACGGTGCGCCACTCCAAGCTCGAAGGCGGGTTCTGGACCCTGGCGGCCGACGACGGGCGCACCTACCAGCTGGACGGTGGCGACGGCGGCCTCTACCACGACGGCCAGCGCGCGCGAGTGACGGGGCGCATCGCCGCCGACGCGGCCGGCATCGCGATGTCCGGCGACATCCTGCGAGTCGAAAGCTACGAGGTGGGGTGAGGGGAAGGTCACCAGGCTCGAGGCTCCCGGCTCGAGGCTCGGGGACGGCCTTCGCGAGGATGCTAGCCGCGTTCCCCAAGTCCTGCGCCGCGCCTCTCGCAACCATTAGACTCCCCCAACTCATCCTCTAGCCTACTCGCGATGAAACCCGACCTCAGCCTGCGAATCGCCACGGGCCTCGACCGCGTCCGCAACCGGCCAGGGCTGCCGGTATGGCTGCGCCGGTTGCTGACGGGCGTCCACTTCTTCGCGATGGTCTATGCCCAGTTCGAGCGCGACCGCTGCTACCAAATGGCGTCGGCGCTCACTTTCTCGTCGCTGCTGGCGGTCGTGCCCGTGACGGCCGTGACCTTCGCCATCTTCAACGCGTTCGGCACCTTCAGCTCCATCCGAGACAGCGTCCAGGAGTTCCTGCTCAAACAGCTGACCCCGACGCGGGACCTCAGCCAAAACTTGAATCACTATCTGACGCAGTTCACGGCCAATACCTATCAGGTCACCTTTCTGAGCGTCATCTCGTTGTTCGTCACGGCGGTGACCCTGTTCCTGACGGTGGAGTACTCGCTTGGCCACATCTGGATCGAACGCAATAGGCGGTCCTTCGTCCGCAACGTCACCATCTTCACCAGCGTCCTGGTCTGGGGACCGTTGCTGCTTGGGTTTTCGACCTACCTGTCGATCTCGCTGACGACCCGAGCCCACACGTACGTCGATCCCATCATCGGGAGCCGTCTCTGGAGCTACCTGTTCCACTACGCCACCTCGGTGCTGATGTTCTTTCTGGGATTCACGATCCTGCCGGCGTCGAGCGTGCAGGTGAGGGCGGCTCTGCTGGGGAGCGCGTTTTCGGCTCTGATGTGGGAGATCGCCAAGGCGGCCTTCGCCGTCTACACCAGCGAGGCGGTCTTTTACAGCAGCGTGTACGGCCCGCTGTCGACGGTGCCCGTATTCCTATTATGGGTGTACACGTCTTGGTTGATATTCCTCTATGGTGCCGAGATCTGCCACTGCTACCAGTACCACAAGTGGCTGCGCATGCGCTCTGCAACCCCTGAAGGAAGAGGGTCTGTTGATGCAGATCCGCGGGGACAACGAGATCTTCCTGCCGTCTCGGAGCACCGACAAGATCACCGTGCTCGATGTGTTCCGGGCGCTCAATCCCACCGGTGACGTGGCGCTGCTGGGAGAGATGGCGGCTCCCGAGTTCGCCGGGGCCAGGCGGGCGCTGGGGCTGCTGCAAGAGGCGCAGGACCGCTCGCTGGCCCAGCTGACCGTGGCGGACCTGGCCAGCCGGCCGGCGTGACGCCGCGCGTCCCAGGAGGCCCGTGAGCGCCGCCGCACCGCGGGTTCTGGTCAACGCCACCAGCGGCATCGGCGAGAACTTGCTCGCGGTCCCGTTCTTGCGCGAGCTGAGCCGGCGCTGGCCGGGCGCGCGCGTGACTGCGGCGGTGCGCTTCGAGGCGGCCGCGGAGCTCTTCGCTCGTATGGCGCCGGTCGAAGAGGTGCTGGTGCTCGACACGGTCCGCTACGGCACGCCCGCGAAGCTGCTGGGGCTGATCCGGCGGCTGCGTGCCTCGCGATTCGATTGGTGCTTCAACCTCGTGCCGGCCAACAAGGCGGTCAAGAACGTCCTCGCGATGGCCTCGGGGGCGAGTCGCATCGTCGCCCACGGTTACGACTACGCCCCTCTGGCGAACCTGGCGTTCCTGGCTCATAAACGCGTGCCGATCGACACCGGGCTTCACGACGTGGAGCAGAACCTGACTCTGCTCGACGCGGCCGGAGCAAGGCCGATCGGGGCGCCCGACCTGACGATCCGATTTCCCGTGACGGAAGAGGAGCAAGCGTTCGCGCGGGGTTGGATCGACTTGGCCGGGCTACCGGCTCGCGGAGTACTGGGGCTTCATCCGGGTTCGAGCATGGAGCTGGGAATGGATGCCAAGCGCTGGCCGGCGGAGAGCTACATCCGGCTGGCGCGGGAGCTGGAAGATCAGCGCCTGGCAGTCGTCGTCTTCGGCGGTTCCGACGAGCGCGAGCTGGCCTCGGAGCTGGCGCGCCGGGCCGGCGGCGCGGCCTGTGTCGGCCTGCCGCTCGGCCGGCTCGCGGCGATGCTCGAGGCGTGCAGGCTGGTGGTCTCCAACGACTCGTTTCCCATGCACCTGGCGGCGGCGGTAGGGACGCCCGTGGTGGCGCTCTTCGGCCCTACGGACCCGGCTCGGACGCGCCCGTGGTCGTCGGCATCGCGGGTGGTGCGGCTGGAGCTGGCCTGCTCACCGTGCTGGAACGTGCGCGGCATCGGTCGTCCGTTCCGTTGCGTCAACGCGCGGCTGTTCGAGTGCGTGCGCGCGTTGCCCGTCGAGCAAGCGCTGGCGGCCTGCCGCGAGATGTTGGCCGGGAGCCCGGGATGACTCGAGGCGTCGAGAAGGTGAGCGGCTTCCGTGGCCTTTGCTGGCGCTTCTGGCGCGGCGCGACGGCTCTGGTCATGACGCTCCTGCTGGTCGGGAGGCTGGGATTGGTGGACCTGCCCGCGACCATCCCGCTGGCGCCGGACAAGCTCCTGGCCATGGGCGGATTTCGATTCGTCGCCGCTGCCGAAGCGCCCGTATGGGACGTCTTGGAGCGACACTCGCAGTTGCGACTGCTGGAAGACGGCAGGCCTCTCGGCCCCTTCGGCGCCGGCCAATCGGAGATCGCCCGGCTCGGCAGGGGGCGGTTCGACGCAGGCCGAGGAGTCGTCGCGTTCTCGAGCAGCGACGGAACCGATCCGCGAAGCAACGGCCGCAAGTACCAGATCGAGTGCAGATGGCAACCTCCTGGTTGGCTCTTTTGGCTCGGATTCCTGGCGTTCGTTTCGGCGCACGGTGCGAGCTTCCACGGCTGGACGCTGCGCTTGCGGCAGGCAAACCCGATTGGGTTGGCCCTGGTTGCGGCAGCTCTGACGGCGGCCCACCGTATCGGGTTCTGGTACTTGCATGGACAACAGACGTGGAGCGGCACCGTGATCAAAGGCGTGCCCTTCTCGGATGCGCGGTACTGGCATCTGCTTGCCACAGAGCTTGCGACAGGGCAGCGCTGGAGCGCGGCGTGGACCGTTTGGAACGGCCGGAGACCGGGCTACTACCTCTTGATGGGGGCCATCCACGCGCTCTTTGGCCCGTCGATCGAGGTCGTTCGCGCCGTGCACGTGACGATTGCCTGCGTGTCGGCAGTCCTCATCGCCGACGCGGCTCGCCGTCTGGTCGGCGCCGGCTTGGCCATCCCTGTTCTCCTGGTACACGTCGCGAGGCTCTCCGATGCCTGGCTCGGCTTGAGCAGCCACACCGAGCCTCTCGGCTACTTCCTGACGAACCTGTCGCTCTGGCTGCTCATCGTGGCCGGCCAGCGGCTGAAGTTGCGCGAGGAGGGCGCCGGCGGCGTGCTTCTTCTCGGCGGCGTCTTCCTGGGGCTTGCAAACTTGGTGCGTCCTTTGACTCTTCTTGCAGCGGGACTCGTCCCGCCGGCACTGTCGCTCCTGGCGTCGCCAGGGCCCGATCCCAAGAGAAGATGGTTGCGCATCGGAGGATGCTCGCTGCTCTTCCTGCTGGGAGTGGCGCTGCCGATTGCCCCCTGGAGCGCGCGGCAGAAGCTCGTGCACGACGTGTGGACCATTTCCGAAAATTCCGCGGAGAGCACGTTCGCAGCCACGTCGCCGGACTATGGCGAGTGGCGCCCAGCCGTCTCGGCGTTGGCGCCCACGTCGAAGATCGCGGAGCGCCACAGATACTACACCGACCGTACGAAGCAAAATCTCAAAGAGCATTTCTGGTGGTACGTTCGCCACGCATCCTGGAACGCGTTCATCGTTGCCTGGAGAGTGGGACCGCAACTCTGGCTGGTACTGGTGTGCTGCCTCCTGGCTGGCGTCGAGGCCGCGGGCGACCCGGCGGCAAACCGGCGGACTCGACTGCGTGTCCCGCTCACGGCGGCACTGCTGGCCGGAGCGCTTTGCTGTCTGCCCGAGGAGTTGCTCTGGCTGGTCTGGCCGGCGGCGGCGATCCTGGCCGCCCTGCGGCGCCATCCGGCTCTGCTGCTCGGCACGACGCTCGCCGCCACCGCTGCCACGCTGGGGGCGCTGGCCGTCACCTACTCGAGATGCACCTACTCGCTGGAGTGGGTGGGAGCGCTGCTGACGGCTTGGCTGATCCGCGAGGTCGTGTCCGCCGCGGGCCGACCGGCAGCCGCGCCGGTGGAGCCGACCGAGCGCCCAGAGGGCTGGGGCGTCCTGCCGTGGCCGGCCCGGATCGCAGTCGGGGCGATCGCCCTTGTCCTGCTGTGCGGCTGGACTCGATTGGTCGTCTCCAACCTTTCGAATCGATCCGATCCGCCTCGAGTGCTCGTCGAAGGCACCGAAGCCGACGAGTGGATCGCCCGGCTCCTGGCCACTCCGTCGGGGCAGCCCTTCAGGCCCCTGGCCCACCTGTTGCGCGTCCGGCGGTCACGGTTGCGAACGGACTGCTCGATTCCGCTTCTGCCTGGCGAGACCGTCCAGAATATGGAACCCGAGCTTGCGCCTCGCCCCTATCCTCACACGCTCCTGCAGTGCAGCCCCGACCTGCCCGAAGGGTACCCCGTCTTTCCCGGAGAGCTGGTTGGCCCGGGACCCGATCGCGACGTCATGATGATCGGGGTTGCGGTCGCGCGAAACGACGTGGGCTCGACCCTGGAGCTGGCGGCCGTCGCCTATGGGGATGCGGGGGCGCGGACGGCGGAGCTCCAGCAGCCCTCGCCCGAGTTGGCCAGCGCCCACGTTGCCTGGATCGCCAAGAAGCTTGGCGGTCCGGGCCGGAGGCAGCAGTGAGCCCCGGTGACTTGAGCCGCGAACTCCCCCCGTCCGGTCGGGGATCGAGGCTCTCTACGCGTGCTATGATGCCGTCTGCCGTCGCGGGGCGGCAGTCCGAGCCGAGCTTGTGATGGCCTATCAGTACGGGTTCTCCGACGCGCACGCCGATTCGGTGTTCGACGAGAAAGGCAGGGGACTGAAGGCCCGGAAAGTGCTCGCCGTGTTGGAGCACCACTTCGGCGGCGCGCCGCCGCTGGAACGGATGTCTCTGCTCGACATCGGATGCTCCACCGGCCTGATGACGACTCACTACGGCGCGCGTTTCCGGTGCGTGATCGGCACCGATATCGATCTGCCCGCCGTGCGGCACGCTGTGAACAACGCGGCCGGCGCCAACCTCGGCTACAGCCTGCAGGACGGGATGCGCCTGGCTTTTCGAGCGGAGACTTTCGAGGTCGTCGTCTGCAATCACGTCTACGAGCACGTGCCCGATTCCAGGCTGCTGCTGGAGGAGATCCGTCGCGTCCTGAAGCCCGGCGGGGTCTGCTACTTTGCAGCCGGGAATCGCCTCGCCGTGATGGAGCCCCACTACAAGCTTCCCTTTCTGTCCGTGGTGCCCAAGTCCATGGCCCACCTCTACCTGCGCCTTCTGGGGCGAGGAGAGCACTACTACGAAACGCACTTGACGATCTTCGGGCTCAGGCGGCTGGTGGCCGGTTTCCAGGTCATCGATTACACGGCCCGCCTGGTGGATTCACCGGAAGCGTTCTGCGCCGACGACATGGTGCGCTCGGGGACATGGAAGCAACGTGCCGCTTCGCTCTGCGTGCACCTGGCCTACGGGCTCTTTCCCACGTACATCTGGCTTCTCGAAAAGCCGCGCCGAGTCCCGATTGGAAGGAGTCAGCGGCTCTTTCGAGTAGAGACCAGCGTTAGCGCCTGCAGCACGTCGTCGGTGGGGAGGCGGTAGGTGGCCAGCGGCGCCAGCTCCCAACCCGCGGCTCGCGCGGCGGGGGCGTACTTGGCCAGGACCTCGCGGGCTTCTCGGCCGCCGGCAATCAGAACGGCCCGCGACAGGCCGCGTCCGCTGAGCGTCGCGCACACGTCGCCGAGGGCGCCCGGGCCGCGAACGAACAGCGTCCTGTCGGCCGCCAACGAGGGCCAGATCTGGTAGGGAAGGAACCAGACGTCGGTGGCGATGGCGGGCGCCTCGCGCGCCAGCGAAGCCACCTCGCCAAGCGCCTGCCTGTGGGCCCCCAGGTCGCGCACCGCTCCCGCCTGACAAAGCACTGACGCTGCCAGCAGCAGACGCAGAGTCCGGGGATACGTCTTTCCCGCGTGCATCGCCAGCATCGCCAAAAGCACCACCTCGGGCAACAGGTAGCGCGGCCCCCACTGCCATCCACCGGGTGGAGCCATCAGCGCGGCACAAAGGCACGTCAGAAACGCGAATCGGCCGGCCAGGACGGCTGGCGCGTCGCCTTTTTCGCGGGCTTCCCTGAAGCCGACGCCGGCAAGCGCCAGCACCGGCGAGACTGCCAGCATCCCCGTGGCGTACTGTCCCGGCACCAGCACGCAGAAGGCAGCCAACGCCGCCCCCGCAGCACACGCCAGGCCGGCCAGCGCGCCCATCGCCGGGGACCGCGCCGGCAACAGCAGACCTGCCGCGAAGAGCGCCCCGAGCGGCGCGACGAGCGCGACGTTGACCGGCCAGGCCATCCGCTGGTTCTGGCCCACGTAGGCCCAAAGGACGTGCAGGACCCTTTCTGTCCAGTTATTCATGAATCCGGGCGAGCCGGCCGAGCCGGCAAACGTCACCGGCAGGTTCCGGGTCAGGTGCGTTCCGGCCAGGGTCCCCGTCGTCGCGAGATTGACGCACGCCACCAGGCAAGCGCCGGCTGCCACGCCGGCCGCCAGCCGTCCCAGCGCCGCTCGCCGTTCGGGCGGGACCGGCCAGCAGCCCGCAGCCGAGACCAGGAGCGCCGGCCCGGCCAGGAGCAGCTCCGATCGGACCAGCGCGGAAGCGCCGGCGAGCAGGCCGGCTGCGCGAGGGCGTCCTGCGCTCCAGAGTGCCAGCGCTCCCAGGACCATCGCCGCGCCGAGGGAATGGCCCCAGAAGAGCAACCCGTAGAACGCCAGCGGCGTGGCGCACAGACTCACGAACGCGCCTCGCCTTGGTGCGCTCCCGGCCAGTCCTGCGGCAGCCAGTGCCGCCAGCCCCGCTCCTAGCGCCGGCAAAACGTACAACCCCGAGAACCCGAAGAGCCTGAAGAACGGCCAACAGAGCCACGGGAAGGTCACCGGGTAGGTCGAGCGCGGCCGCCCTCGCGCGTCGGCGTAGAGGAAGTTGTGGGGCGGCGGTCGAGCGCTCGTTCCCTGCAACGGGAACAGGTCGCGCTCCAGCGCCGTCCGTGGCATCGCGATCGTTGGCGGGTCCAGCACGAACAGGTTCACGGCGCTGTCGGTCGAGTAGAACACCCCCGGGACTCGCCAGCAATGGAACGTCCCCAGCAACGCCGCCGCGGCCAGCAAGGTAACCGCCGCATCTCGGGCTTGCATGCGCGGATGATAGTACGCGGCGCCCCGCTCTCGCTCCGTCTAGTTGCGCACGTACACCGCCACGGGACCGAAGTCTCGCCGATGGAACTCGGCCGCCAGTCTTGCTTCCACACGGCCAATCTCCTCGGCCGAGAGATAGGGCAGATGCCACTTGGCGCTTTCGTGATCTCGCACGACGACTCGCGACCGATCGATCTCGGCCATCACCTCGGCGAGGTCTTTCCGGGCATACAGGAAGCGGTAGTTGTGCCGGGTCATGTAGCCGAAGCGAGGTCCGTTCCAGTCGACCACCAGGCCATCCTCGGGGCGAAGCCAGGTTCGCAGCCAGGCGCCGGCTTCTTCCACTTGGCGGGAGAACTCGATCACGGCCGGCGCGAACTGCGGCCTCACCAGCATTGGCAGTCTCCGGGTGCCCGGCATCGGCAAGAGCAGCCCCGCGATCGAGACGATCCCCAGCAGGGCGAAGCGAGTCGTCGGCGCAGCCGTGGTGAAGAGGCCGGCGGCGAGCACGGCCAGCAGCGGCAGTGCCTCGACGAAATAGCGATCCGTGCGCAACGCAAAGGGCCCCAATAGCGTGAAGAGGTAGGCGCCAGCGGTCATCACGACGAACCGTTCCTGCCACGATGCCCGAGGAAATCGCGCCAGACCGAAGGCCAGTCCTGTCGCCAGCACGAGCGCGTGCAGCGGGGTCATCCGATCGAGAACGCTCTGCAGATACTCGGCCCGTCCGACGACGGGGTGATGCTTGATTGCCGTGGTCGTCTTCATCGCCAGGTTCTCGTGCCAGTAGGCAGCTTTCTCCTTGAACCCCGATGCGTCGAGCTGCAGCCCGGCGGCGGGCCACAAGCTGGCGACGACGAAGAACACGGCAGCGAACCGAGCAGCGTCTTGCGGGCCCTCCGGTCCTTGGCGCAAGAAGAAGAGGCCGATGCAGCCGGCGAAGCCGAGGGCGAAGTACTTCACCAGGCAGGCCGCGCCGGTGAAGAGGCCGCTTGCCACGGGCTTGCCTGCCAGCGCCGAGAGGACCCCCAGCAGAGTCGGCACGCAGAACGGCACGTCCTGGTAGGCGCTGTTGGCGTAAAAGACGAACATCGGGTTGAACGCGAGCAAGACGGCAGCCGGCAAGGCAGCATCGCGCCCAAAAAGCCGCGAGGCGAGCAACGCGGTCGACGCCAGCAGCAGCGCCGAGAGCCCCGAGACGACCAGCCGTATTCCGGCCATGTCGTCGGTGAGCGCAAAGACCGGAGACGCGAAGTAAAGGAACAGGGGCGGGTGATCGAAGAAGAGCCCCCCGTCGCCGAAGGACCGCATGAAAAGCCCCGTCCGGTGGCAATTCCGCGAAACGTCCCAGTAGATGGCCTCGTCGTAGTCGGGCAGCAACTTCACGTTGGCGGTGCCCGCGAGTTGGACCGCGATGGACAGGACCATCACGCCTACCAGCCCCCGCCAGGGCAGACCGCGCCAGCCCGGTTCGGTCAGGCGCTCCCCACCCTTGCCCTTCTCTGCTTCGTTCTCCATCTTCGAGATCCCCCTCAGGATGGCATACGACGTTGACAGCGTCCACGGGGCGGTCTGCTGTCGCCAGCCGCGCCAGGGCACTGCATAATGTGGGCGATGGACCCTACCGAGCGCAGGCTGCCCGTCGTGGTCGCATGGGCGGCCTATGAGGTCGAAGGCCCGTACCCGCGTCCGAGGCGCAGCAGCTCTTGAGAATCCTGATGATGCTCCACAACCTCGGGGGAATGCTTGCGGGCATGGAATGGCAGGCTGTGCGGCTGGCGAAGCGCCTGCTCGAAGAGGGGCTCGAGGTCGCCTTCGTGACCCTGAGACCGCCCGAGGAAGATGTCGGATTCACGGGGCCCATACATACCTTCCCCTTCACGACCACGCTGCCGGGCCTGCGACGAGCGAGCTGGCTCGCCGCGCTGGCCGTCCACCTCCCGAGGCTGCTTCGGGCCCACGATCTGCTCCACGTTCACCAGGCCACGATCGGCGCAGCGGTCGCCGTTACCGCTGCGCACGCTACCGGCCGCAAGGTTCTCGTAAAGCTCGCGTGCTCCGGTTTGTATGGCGATCTGCGTGTGATGCGCGGCCAGTTCCTTGGCCCGCGAGCTGCGCGCCGGTTGCTGGAAGCCGACCACTTCGTGGCGCTGACCCGGGAGAGCAAACGAGAGCTGACGGCGGAGGGAGTGGCTCCCGAACGGGTGAGCTGCATTCCGAACGGCGTGGACGCCGGCAGCTTTCGCCCGGCGTCGGGGGAAGAACGTGCGGCCTGCAGTCTTCCCGGGCCACGGCGCTTCGCCTACCTGGGGCGCCTCGAGGCCTACAAGGGCGTCCATACCTTGCTCGACGCCTGGGCGCTTCTGGCTCGCCAGGCCCCGCAGTGCCACCTCTTCTTCGCGGGAGCCGGACCCGAGCGAGCCCGGCTGGAGGCGCGCATCAGGCATCTGGACTTGAAGGACCGAGTGCATCTCTTGGGGACGGTGGCAGATTCGGCCGCCTTGCTGCGCGGCTGCGATGGGCTGCTGCTCCCTTCGGAGTCGGAGGGGATGTCGAACGCTCTGCTGGAAGCGATGGGGACCGGGTTGCCGGTCATCGCCTCCGACATCGAAGCCAACCGCGAAGTCGCCGACACAAGCTGCGGTCTGTTCGTGCCCTTGGGAGATGCCGGTGCGATTGCTGCGAGCGTGCTCGAGCTGCTCGAGAAACCCGAGCTGGCAGTCCGTCTCGGAAGCGCCGGCAGGGCACGCGTACTGGAACGTTTCGCGCTGGAGAGCGTGGCCACCGGATACCGCCGGCTCTACGAGCGGTTGCTCGCCCGTCCCTGAGATCGCGTGGCGCGCGGGGGCGCGATCAGGTCGACGCGGAAGGTCCGCTGCCGCCGATTGCTCTTGCCGCCACGCTTCGCAGGCCCACGCGCCGCACGTAGGTCGCCAGCATGAAGTCCGAGAGCGCGTACACGACGGCCGTGGAGAGCGCGATCCCCGCTACGCCCATGAACTTCGAGAAGAGTAGATTGCCCGCGATGTTGACGGCCAAATTGATGGTGCCGAAGTAGAGCAACACCTCGTTGCGCGCCATCGAGCTGATCACTCGAACGCTGAGCAGACCGGCCAGATAGAACGGGACCTGCAGGGCATAGAACATCTGGATCCGGCTGACGAGCAGCGTGTCGGCGTGCTGGAAAGCGCCTCTTTCGAACAGCAGTCCGACGAGGAGATTCGACAGCGGGAACAACGCAAGCACGCCGACGACAGAGGCGACGAGAATCCACCGCCGGCAGCGATGGAACGTTTCGCCCAGCGCTCGCCAGTCCCCGGTCGCTACAAGGAGCGAGAAGTGGGGCAGCGTGACGCTTCCCAGGGCCCCGGACGAGATCGAGAGCACCAGCGAGACGACCTTGTTGCCGTAGTTGAGCGCGGAGATGTTGCCGGCTCCGAGCCACGACGCCATTACCTGATCGATGAGGGGCGAGTTGCCCATCAAGAACGCGCCCGCGATCACCGGTGCGCACTGCCTCGCCACGCCTTGCAATCGCTTGTCCTGCCCGTACCATTTCGGGACCAAGGCGAAGCCCTCGGCGCGCAGGGCCGCTGCCAGCAACGCCAGTTCGAACACCGAGCCGGCGAGAAATCCGAGCGCCAGCGCTTCGACTCCGAGCCCCCTGGCTCCGAGCAGCAGAACGATGGTGAGCAGCGGCGTCGCGAGCGGCGTCATCGCAGGAAACGCAAAGCGGCCCGACGCGTTGAGCACGCTGCCGGCCAGAAGCGACAGCCCTCCGAGAGGGATGGTCGGAAGCATCAGCAGCATCAGATGGCGGACCAGCGGAGTCTTGGCTCGGAGGTAATCCCCACCGAGCGAAGCGATCAGCGGTGCGGCAAGACATCCCAGTGCCACGGCCACGGCAACGAGCAGGGCCAAGGCCGGCACGAGGGCGCTGGCGAGCAGCCGCTGGGCCGCTTCGTCGCCGTCCTCGTGGCGTGCCTGGATCAGCGCCGGCACCAACGCAACCTGGAAGGCGCCCGCGATCACGTTGATCGCGAAGGACACGATTCCGAGCGCGAAGAGATAGGCGTCCAGCGGCCCCGACCTGCCAAAAACGGCGGCCACGAACGTGTCCTTGGCCACGGAGACGAGCTTCACGCAGCTCATACCCACGGCCACGGTGATGCCGGCCGTCAGGATCCGTCGTTCAGCCGTCATCGCTTGACGACGAAGGCCTGGCCCGTCGGCACGTGTACGAGGCCCTCGGGCCTGCCGCGCATGAACTCGTCGGTTGCCTGGCGAGCACCCGGGCACGACGAAAAGCCGTAGTCGTCGAACAGGAGGACCCCTCCGGGCACCATCCGCGGATAGAAGAACTCCAGCGACTGCAGTGTCGGATCGTGGAGATCGACGTCGATGTGAACGAAGCAGAAACGGCTGTTCTCGACCTCGCCGAACCGGGAGGGAATCCAGCCGGGGTACACCCGCAGATTCGGGAAGGCCGAGAGACTGCGGCGCAGCACGTCGTCTCCCGACGTCAAGTCGCCCGCCTTCCAGTACTGACCGTCCGCAAGGCCCGGGCTCGAGAGGCCCTCGAAAGAATCGAAGACGTGATGCAACTTGGCGGCTGCTGCGAAATGCTCGCAGATGAGATACGAGGAGGCTCCCTTGTAGGCCCCGCACTCGGCCGTGTCGCCTTCGAGTCCGTCGGCCAGGCGCAGCAAGCTCCTCAGGAAGAACTTCCGATCCGCCGAGTGCCAGTCGCTGCGCCCGCAGAGCCTCTCGTAGTACTCCCGGAAGCCCAGGTCGTCCAGCCAAATGC
>JACQFU010000286.1 GCA_016199905.1 Candidatus Wallbacteria bacterium | reverse complement strand
CCACACCCGCACCAGGGGGACTCGTCCCCTTGGAACCCCGTTCGAGGCGGGTTTCAGATGGTTCGATCCTTCAGGGGTCCCGGACCGGGCGGCTACTACATCGCTGCCAGCCGCTTCTCCAGTGCGGAGACGGAGCCGTCCAGGTTCTCGCTCGGCGCCACGCGCAGGATCGCGATGCCGCGCTCCAGACCCGCGCGGTCGTGACGCCCGAGGGCCCGATGGACCGTCGCGGCCGCGTACAGCAGGCCGACCTTGCCGGTCCGATCCCTGAGCGTCTCCACCCGGCGCAGCGCCTCGTCGTCGTCGCCGTCCAGGTAGGCCAGGAACGCCAGGTTGTAGGCGGCATCCACGTCGCCGGGCGAGTCGGCCAGTACGCGCACCCAGATCCGCCGGCTCTCCTCGACCCAGGCAAAGTCCGCCAGGGGTGCCGGCGGCGGGCCCGACCACAGCTCCAGCGTCCGCGGCCCCTCCCCTGCCGAGAGCGCCAGCAACGCCAGCGCTTGCAGTCGCGTTCGCTCCGGAGCGAATAGGTTGGAGGCCCGCGCCAGCACTCGCCGGGCGGCCTCCGTCTCGTCTAGCGCCAGGTGCGTCAAACCGAGCGCCGTGTGGGCGCGCTCCAGTCCCTCGTCCAGGGCGACGGCCGTCGCGAATTCGGACTTCGCCTCGATCAGGCGCCCCTTCGACACCAGCGCAATTCCCATCGCGAGCTTCCGCTCCGCCAAGCCGCGCTTCTCGGGCAGCTCAGCCATCGCGGGCACCGCGGGCCCGGCCGCTGACGGCGGCGCCGCCGGAGTCGCTGGAGCCGCTGACGTCGTTGGAGCCGTCGAGGCCGCTGACGTCGTGGGCGGATTCGCCGCCGCGCCCATCGCGGACCGCGGCAGTGGGCCGGACTTGCGCCCGGGACCGCCCGGCTGTCGGAAGCGGCGCCCCGGATCGAGCTCGATATCCTCGAGCACGGGCTCCACGCGCGGCTTGTAGGTGGTGCGGGCCACCCGCGTCTGCTCGATCTTTCGGGTGATCTGCCCCCAGCGCGGGTTCAGAAGGTTCGCGTTGGCCACGTCCATCTCGTCGATGTTCCCGCCAGCGGCGGCCGCGATCATCCGCTGCGAGTACACCTCGCTCGATATCTCGGCCCTCTTCTTGACCTTCAGCTCCTTCTCGACGGCCTTGGTGACCTCCGCCAAGCGGGGCGACTTGATCCGCGCCCAGAGGCCGTCCAGCCCGTCCATGAAGTTGTAACCGGCCTTGCCCAGAAGGTCGCGCGCGGTCTGGAACTGGATCTCGTTCTTGGTGCGATAGTACTCGTGGAGCCGGATTTGAGCCGTGATGAGCTGCGATAGCGGGCTGGTGGAAACGAGCGTCAGCTCCTTGTCGGCCTCCGCAAACCGGTGCTGGTGGAAGCGGATGAGGCCGATCCGCTCGTGAGCGACCGGGTCGGGCGCCCCGGAGTCGAGCAGCTGTTTCCAGCGTGCAGCCAGCGCGTCGAGGAACGGCGAGGGTGACGACGCTCCCGCGAGCGGCCGCGAGCGGTCCAGGATGTCCTTGTACTCGGTGAGCCGTCCTTCGCGGAAGTAGATGTCGCCCAGGCTGTGGGTGGCGCGAAGATCGAGCGGGTTGGCGTCGAGTATGGCGTTCAGCAGCGCCTTGGCGGAATCCAGCTCGCCGTCTTCGATCTGGAGCACGGCCAGCGGATAGGCAACCTCCGGCGAGGCCCGCGTGGACTGCACGGCGCGCTCCAGCTCGGCCCGCGACTCGTCGCGCCGCCCGTTCTTCAACAGCCCCAGAGCGCCTTCCAGCGCGGCGTTGGCAGAGGCTCGCACGCGCGCTTCCTCGGGCGTCAAGGAGGGCGACACGATGTGGCCGGCCCGCACCTCGAGCCGTTCGGGAGCTATGGCCGTCGACGTCGGCCCACGAGCGGGGACCGAGGCCGTCGGCGGCACCGGCTCGCCGCGTGCCTCGAGGCCTGCCTTCAACGACGCCATCGTCGTCACCAGCACGCGGTTCAGCTCCCCGGGCGGCGGGAAGTGAGGCAGCGCCTGGGCCATCGTGTCGAGAGCCTCGCGCGCTCGACCCAGCTTCGCGAGCGACAGGCCCAGGAAGACTGTCCCGCGCGGATGCGAGGGCTCCAGCGCCAGCAAGTCCTGGAACTTCGACAACGAGAAGTGGAACAGCCCCTGACGATAGTAGACCAGCCCCAGACGCAGGTGATAGTCGGCCACCTTCGGCGAGGCGTCGATCGCCTCCCGCAGGGTCTCGATGGCGCGGCGGCCGTCGCCGGCGTAGAAGTAGACCCAGCCCAGGTTGGCCAGGACGGCACCGTCGCGCGGAGCCAGGTTCTTCGCCTTTTCGGCCAGCGGCACGGCCTCGCGCGCGTCGAAGCCGACCTCGGTATAGACGTACGCGAGCTGGCTCATCGCCGGGACGTACTCGGGGACGATCTTGAGCGCCTTCTCGAAGGCACGCTGGGCGCCCTGGTAGTCGGAGAGCTGCTCGCGGATCAGGCCAAGGTCGTAGGGCGGATCGGCAGAGAGCGGGAAGGCGCGCTCGAGGGATTGGAAGAGCTCTTGCGCTTCGGCGTAGCGCTTCGCAAGGTACAGCGCCCGCCCCTGTTCCAGGCCGTCCTGGAGCGGCTTCAGAGCCTTGGCGTCGAGAGTCCCCTGGACCTTCTCGCGCGCCCGTTCCTCGGGGGTGCGCGCCGCGAGCAGCGTGTCGGTCTGGGCCTCCAGGATGTCGTCCACCTTCTTCTTCGCCAGCGCCGCCAGCTCCTCTCGTCCGGACGCAAATGTGAGCGCTTTTCGGAAATCGACGAGCGCCTCGGAGAGCTTCTTCTCTTCCGCGAGGATGAGCCCCAGGTAGTAGTAGGCAAGTGGCTCCTTCGCGTCGTAGGCGGTGGCTTCCGCGAAGACCTGGGAGGCAGCCGACAGCCGGCGCAGATTGAAGAGCTGGATGCCCTGCCTCACGGCCACGGTCGACAGCCACGCTTTCAGCGCCGCCTGGATGCGCCCGTAGCCTTCGCCGGCTACCTTCAGGCCGCCGTCGATCGATTTGTCCTGCAGGCGCTGGACCTCGGTCGCCACGGCGGTCAGCACCTGGCGGATGCGGGCCAGGTTGGAGCCGGCCGTCTCGTAGTGGCCGCCCAGCTGGAGCACCTGGTTGTAGTTGACTGCGATGGGTAGGCGGCCCGAGTCGAGCAGCAGGGCCTGGCCGAAGTACATCTGGGCCACGCGCTCCTCTCCCTTGCGCTGGGCGATGATGCCCTCGAAGTTGAGGGCCTCCACCAGGTGGCGCCGCGCGGTCAGTAGCTGCGTGAGCATCGTGTCCCGGCCGTTCGGTGACGATCGGACTCGATCGACGAACTGAGTCACCTGGACCTTGGCGAGCTGCGTGTACGGCTTGAGCTGCATCTGAGCGTCGTACCAGCGTCCTTGCCGATAGAGCACTCGCAGCACGGAGTAGAGGATGGCGAAGCGGTCCTCGTCGATGACGACCTTTTGGTAGGCCTCCTGGTATCGCTGCAACGCCAGCGGCAACTCGCCGACGCGTTCGTAGAGGGCCGCCAGGTAGAGCAGCAGCGGCGGCGTGGGACCCTCGTCCTCGAGCTGCTGCTCGATCACGCGAGTGGCCTCGACCTCCTGGCCGGTGCGCACCAGGTGCTCGATCAGCCGCCGCCGCTCGGGTTTGAGGAAATCGAGCCGGACGTAGGAGGCCGGCGGGGTGAAGGGGATGCGTGCCGACGCCTCGATCGAGTCGGGCATGATCGTGAGCGGCACTTCCTGGTCCTCGCCGCGGGACAGCATCGCCAGCGCCAGGTCCGGGTGGTTGCGGGCGGCGACCAGCATCGCCGCGGCCCAGCTTGGCGAGTCGACCCGCGACAGCTCCAGCGCGACTGCGAGAGGCTCGCGGGCGGCCTTTTGGTCCCCGGAGCCGACGAGCTTCTGGGCCGAGGCCAGGTTGCGCGCAGGGTCGAGCAACGCCGCAACTTGCCCGTCGGCAGTGGCCTCCAAGGCCCCTAGCCGGGCGGGCAGCGAGCAAACGAATAGCGTCAGCGCAAGCCAGCGCACGTTACATCTATCGACAGAAACGGGCAGCCTTCCGCGTGTTGTGTGCTGGGGGAGCTAGATCGTCCTTCCGACGGAGGGAGCGAGCACGCGCAACTTGACCAGCATCTCGGCGAACGGCGCCGGGAGCACGGCCTGGTGACCGTCGCAGAGGGCCTTCTCGGGATGGTTGTGGACCTCGACCATGATGCCGTCGGCGCCGGCGGCCATCGAGGCAAGCGCCACAGGCGGGATGACGTACGCGATGCCGGTGGCGTGCGACGGGTCGGCGATGACGGGCAGGTGGCTCTCGTGCTTCAAGATCGGCACGGCGCTGATGTCGAAGGTGTTTCGAGTCGCCGGTTCGAAGGTCTTGATGCCGCGCTCGCAGAGCATCACGTGGGGATTGCCTTCCTTGAGGATGTACTCGGCGGCCAGCAGCAGTTCCTGGATGGTGCTCGACATGCCGCGCTTGAGCATCACGGGCCGCTGCAACTTGCCCAGGCGCGCCAGCAGCGAGAAGTTCTGCATGTTGCGAGCGCCGATCTGCAGGATGTCTGCGTGCTCGGCGATCATCGGCGCGTCGTCGGCGTCCATGACCTCGGTGATCACTTTCATGCCGGTGCGCTCGCGGGCCTCCGCGAGGATCTTGAGGCCCCTTTCGCCCAGGCCCTGGAAGCTGTAGGGAGAGGAGCGGGGCTTGAAGGCGCCGCCGCGCAGGATGCGGACGCCGAAGCCGTGGAGGATTTCTGCGATTTCGAGGGTCTGCTCCCGGCTCTCCACGGCACAGGGGCCTGCCATGATCTCGAAGCGCTGGCCGCCGACGATCACGCCGTTTCCCAGATCGATGGTGGTGTCCTCCTTCTTGAACTCCCTGGAGGCTAGCTTGTAGGGCTTCAGGACGGGGATGACGCGTTCGACCCCGGGCATCGCGTCCACGGGGTGGGCGGTCAGGATTTTCTCGTCGCCGATGGCGCCCAGCAGGGTGCGCGCGACGCCCTTGGACAGGTGGGGCGACATGCCCAGCTCGGTGATGCGGCCGACGACCGCCTGGACCTGTTCTTCGGTTGCGTCGCTCTTGAATACGATGATCATGGGGAGACGGCCTCTCGCTCAGTTTTTCATCCGGCTGCCCTTCTCCTCGCGGATGAAGAGCCAGCCGGCGATCTTGCCGGGGTGGATGGTCGGGTCCCGGAACCAGTAGTCGCGGTTGCGTTCGTAGCGGGACGAGGTGTCGTTGGGGGGAATGGCGGCGGTCTCGCGCATCAGCTCCTGGAAGCGCGCGTGCCAGTGCAGGAAGTTGGGCAGGCGAAGGTCGACCCAACCGTCGGCGGCCCAGAGGTCGATCCTCTCGGGCGTGACGGCCAGCTCGGCGTCGGAGGCGGGGACCTTGACGTTTCTGCCGCGCAGCAGGCGCTTGCCGTCGGGCAGCAAGATGGTGATGCCGATGCTGACGATCCTGGCCCGGAGGTCGGCGTCCTCGCCGATGACGGCGCAGCACCCGGCCTGAAGCTCGGCGGCGTTTGCGCCGGCGACGGCCTCGAGGGTGCCGAAGGCCCGCTTGAGGAGGTAGGCCTCGAAGAGAGTCTTGGAGAGTTTCGGGGGGCCCAAGTTTTCGAAGGCGACGCTGTCGACGCCGTGCTCGGCTTCGAGGCGGCGCATCGCGGCCAGCGCGGACTCGCGCAGCGCGCCCGCGCGGTAGGTCGGTCCCATCGAGGCCTGGTCCAGGGCGTTGATCACGTCGTGGCCGGTATTGCCGCCCTTGATCTCGAAGATCTCGTTGCGAGCGATCTCCTCGGGGGTGACGTACTCCATCTGGTCCACCGCCGTGCTGGCCTCGAACTCGCCCAGGCTGAAGGCCCCGTTCTCGCCGGTGTCGATGAAGACCGACT
>JACQFU010000285.1 GCA_016199905.1 Candidatus Wallbacteria bacterium | reverse complement strand
GGCGTCCCCAGCAACAGCCCGGCGGCTGTGAGCATGCGGCTCGCCAACAAGTCCTTGGCGATTCCCAGGTCGCCGACCAGGATGCCTCGATCCTGCGTCACGAAGAGGTTGGCGGGCTTCAGGTCTCTGTGGAGGACGCCTTCGCCGTGCAGGGTAGCCAGCACCTCCGCGATGCCAGCCGCCATGTCCACGGCGAGCGCCGGCGGCAGCGAGCCCCGCTGATCCAGGAACTCGCGCAGCGTCTGTCCTCTGATCAGCTCATAGGCCAGGAAAAGCTGATCGCCGTTGTCGCCGACCTCCAGTACTCGCACCAGCCCAGGATGGCGCACCTTGGCGGCCAGCCGGCCCTCCTGTACGAACCGGCTCCTCTGCTCGGCGTCGCGCGCCAGCTCCGGCGCCAAGACCTTCAGTGCAACGCTGCGGTCGAGCGACAGCTGCGTGGCACGGTAGACGACGCCCATTCCGCCGGCGCCGAGCAGTCCCTCGATCCGGAAACCCGCCAGGACAGTCCCCGCCGCGAGAGCGCCTCGCGATGCTGGACCTTTCGGCACGCCGCTCGTCCCCTAGCCGGCGGTCACCGGACTCGAGGACGCCGCCGACTCCTCGATGGCGCCACCGGCACGGCAGAAGACCGACCCCCTGCGGGCGTCTTCCACGAGCGGCACCGTTGTTCGATCCGTGGTCATCCGCGTTTCCGGCCCGGGCAGGTCGTTCTCGAACCTCCTTCTGCGAACGGACGCTGAAGGTCTTCTCGGACTCCCCTATTGTGGCAGACCGGCGGGGCCGGCCGCCAGAGCCACGCTTGGCCGGGGCGGCTGGTATACTGGCAACCCACCACCGGCCCCTAAAGCAAAGGCCACAAATGAGCGATTGTATCTTTTGCAAGATCGCCGCGGGACAGATCCCGAGCGACAAGATCCTGGAGACCGACGACCTGCTCGCCTTCCGGGACATCAACCCGCAGGCGCCGGTCCACGTGCTGATCATCCCGAAGAAGCACATCGCCAGCGCGATGGACCTGGCGGCCTCCGACGCCGGCCTGCTCGCCAAGCTCCTCGAGGGAGCGCAGCAGATCGCACGCCAGCACCGCCTCGACGCCACCGGCTTCCGCCTCGTGACCAACCACGGCGCGCAAGCCGGCCAAAGCGTCTTCCACCTGCACTTCCACCTTCTCGGCGGACGCTCGATGCGATGGCCTCCGGGCTAGCCCTTCCACGCGAGACCGGGCCGATCCTGGCCATCCACAGCACCTCCGGTGTGGTCGGTGTCGCCTTGCTGCGAGAGGACCGGGTGCTGGCGGCTGCGAGCCTCGAAAGCGGACGGGCGGCGATCCGGCTCCCGGCCGAAATCGAGTCTCTGCTGGTCATCGCGCAACTCACGCCGCGAGACCTGGTGCGAATCGGCGTTTGCGTCGGACCGGGCAGCTTCACGGGCATCAAGATAGGCCTCGCCACGGCCTTTGGCCTTTCGACGGCGCTAGCCATCGGCGTCTCCGGCGCCAACTCTATGGAGACGCTGGCAGTTCAGGCCGACCCCGACTTCGAAGTCGCCGTCTTGCTTCCGGCAGGGCGAGGCGACCTCTACGCGGCGCTGTTCGGTCCCGGCGGCCTCGAGCGGCCGGTCCTTGCCTCGCCCAGGCTGGCGACGCTCGCAGAGGCGGCGGACTTGGTGAGAGACCGCGTTGTGCTGCAGCTCGGATGTGCCGCGCTCGCGGTCGCTGCAGGGGCCTCCTCGACCCGGGAGGCAAGCACCGATCGACTTGCGGAAGACCTCTGCCGGATCGTCTCGGGGCGAGCTGCCTTGCCTGCCGGAACGATTCCGGAACCGCTATACTTGCGGCGAACCTGGGCGGAGGAAGTCCGGGATCGAAGAGAGCCATGGAAAGGACACTCTCCCTCGACGACCTGAAGCAGGGCCGCACGCGCCACTTGAAGGAGCTGCGGCTGCTGGAGCGCATGTCCGACGACCAGTTCGACGCGTTCCGCCGCAACTTCACTCTGGCACAGGTCGACCCGACCATCACCCGTTCCCGGGCCATCGAGATGTTGCGGTCGATGCTCGACACCAACGTCCTGCTGCAGAAGTCGCCGGGGCCTTGACGCCACGGACGCGCCGTGCGCCCAGAAGCGCACTTCGGTGCTCAGCAGGAAGTAGTCCGAGGCCCGCGTGCCGCCGGGAGGAAGGCCTGCCGAAGCAGGCAACCGATCGAAGTACGCCCCCTTCCACCAATGGGCCCAGCGCACGTCGACGAAGTGGTTGGGGCTGAGCTGGCGAAGGGCTGCCAGCTCCGTATCGTGGCCCAGGTCGCGGCCAGCCCGTCCGGTGGGATCGCGCAGGGCGGCGAACCCCGTCAAGCTGGATCCCGAGAATGCGTCCCGCGGCTCGTCGAGCTGGCGCCAGGCGTGTTTGAGGATGAGACGCAGCCCCGAGCGCGGCCGCACCTCCATCCGGAGCGTGCGGGACACCAGATTGGAGCGCGCGAAGGGACCGAAGTCGGCCGTCGATCCGAGATCGGTGTCGCGCAATCCGAACAGTTTGTCGTACGTGGTGTTCCGCGGTCCCGCGGGGTTCGCGCTGCCGCTCGCGTAGTCGAGGTACGCCGACAGCCTCGGGGCCCAAGGGCGGTTCCACGTGCGGCCCAACTCCGCGTGGACCATCGCAGCTTCGAAGCCCTTTCCACCCTTGTCGCCGGACTGGTACGCGGTCTCCAGCTCGTAGTCGAGCACAGAGTCGCCGGACGACTTCGAAGGAACCTGGCCTCGCGGCGGTTCCTTGCGAATCCGCGCGTCGTAAGTGCCAAAGGCCGACTGAGAGGCGAGCGCCGGCGACAGGGTGTCGTCGAATCGCAGATAGGCCAGGTCAATCCGGGCGTCCGGGTGCCGATCGTTTTCGTAGAGGGTTCCCCAGAAGGTCTTCTTCTCCGAGCTGGTGTCGGGCCGGTCCACGCGCCGATCGACGGGCTGCGTCCAGAATGCGCGAGCCCTCCATCGTCCCTCGCGCCCGACGTTGACGTGCACGCCGTCGAAGCTCTGGGTGGCGTTTGGGAGCACGTTGCGGCCGATGGTGCGCGTGCTGCCGTACTCGAAGTTGAACCGGCCGGCGTGGAGGTCGGTCCTCAGCCCGGAGCCGAACGTGTCGCGGAAGGCGCCCGCCAGGAAGAGCTGCTGGACATCGAAGTGGTCCTCCGCCGTCACCCCCTGGAATTCCCCGGCGTCGTGCCCCAGAAGGCGAGCGTCCTGCCCCTCGAACAGCGCCCAGACGGGGCCACTCCCGGCGCCGAGCCTCAGCCGGGTCCGCTGGACGACCTGCGTGTCGGTGCGTGGCGATTGCCCGGCGCGCCAGGGATTCGTGATGGTCTCGAGGCGGTCCCGATGCGTCAGCGCCAGCTCGATGGTGTCCGGCAGACCCATCGCGCGGTGAAGCTTGCGGTCCCAGCGTTGCTCCGAGAGCCGGTAGAGCACGGCGTCGGGTTGCTCGAAGAAGCGCATCTCCTCGCCCGGCGTCGAGGCGGGCGCCAGCGCGAAGGCGAGCATGGCGAAAACGAGCAGACGCAGACGAAATCCGGGCATGCTCTCATTTTATTGTAAACAGGACTTATAGTCAATTAAATAGGACAGAGCCCGGTCCCACCGGCGACCGGCATCAGGCGAGAGACACGGCCTTGATCTGGGCGTAGACCCGAACCCCGGGTGCCAGTCCCAGGGCCAGCGCCGAGCGCCGCATCACCAGGGACCACAGCGCCGTGCCGGCGGCGTCGAGTCGCACCAGCACCTCGCCGGGACTGCGCTCGGACAAGCTCACGATGCGACACGGAAGGATGTTGAGGATACTGGTCCTCTTTGCCGGTTCCAGCGCGAGGCTGACGTCCCGGGCGCGAACGACCAGGCGCAGCCTCTTCCCGACGGGCGCCTGGCGGCGCGGGACGAAGAGCGAGCCCCCGGCGAACGTCAGGTGCGTGGAGCAGAGCTCGTCGTCGTGCGAGTCGACGGTCAGCTCCAGGACGGCCTCCACGTCCTGCTGGTCGAGGATGAACGGCTCCAGCCGGCCGATCAACTCCGCCAGGGGGCCGTGGTGCGTCACGCGCCCCTGCTCCATCAGGACCACGTAGTCGGCCACGCGCGCCAGCTCCGCCCCCGAGTGAGTCACGTAGACGATGGGAACGTCCAGCTCCTCCCGCAGCTCGAGCACCCGGGTGAGAATCTCGGCCCTGCTCGCCAGGTCGAGCGCAGCCAGGGGCTCGTCCATCAGCAGCAGCCCGGGACTGGTCAGGAGCGCGCGTCCGATCGCCACGCGCTGGCGCTGGCCACCGGAGAGGTTCGCAGGCGCGCGGTCGCACAGTTCCGGGAGCCCCAGCAGCTCCACGGCCCGTTCCAGCGAGACGTGGCGCCGCGCCTCCGGCACCCGGCGATGCGCGTATTCCAGATTCCCGAGTACGGACAGGTGCGGAAACACCACCGGCTCCTGAAAGACGTAACCGACTCCCCTCCGATGCGGAGGCACGAAACAGCCCGCGGCGCTGTCCTGCCAGAGCTGGCCGTTCAGCCGGATCAGCCCCGGCTCGGGACGTTCCAGCCCGGCCAGGCAACGCAGCAACGTGGTCTTGCCGCAGCCCGAAGGGCCAAAGAGCGTGACGATGCCGCGCGCCGGCAGCTCCAGATCGACGTCCAGCACGAACGTATCGCGAACCAGCTTCGCCCGGACTCGGAGGCTCATACCTGGATCCGCTCGAAGCGGCGGTTGACGGCGTAGACGACGATCAGCAGCGCCATCGAGAAGATCAGGAGCCCGCCCGAGAGCGCCGCCGCTCGTCCGTGGTCGAGCGCCTCCGCGTAGTCGTAGATGGCCATCGAGAGCACGCGTGTGGAGCCCGGTATGTTGCCGCCGACCATCAGCACCACGCCGAACTCGCCCACGGTGTGCGCAAACGTGAGGACGCATGCCGTCAGGATTCCCCGCCGCGCCAGAGGCAACGCGACCGTCAGGAAGCGGTCGAACGGACCGGCGCCAACCGTGGCGGCCATTTCGAACGTGCGCTCGCCAATCGCAGCAAACGCGGCCTGCATCGGCTGCACCGCGAACGGCAGCGAATAGAGGCACGATCCGATCACCAACCCCGCGAAGCTGAAGGCCAAGTGATGGCCGCCAAACCTTTCGAGCGTCGCGCCCAGCGCTCCGTGCGGCCCCAGACAGACGAGCAGGTAGTAGCCCAAAACGGTCGGAGGCAACACCAGCGGCAGCGCCACCACCGCCTCGACCAGGACTTTCCCGCGCCAGTGCGTGCGCGCCAGCCACCAGGCCAGCGGCGTCCCCGCGGCCAGCAACACCAGGGTCGTCACGGCGGCGAGCCGCGCGGTCACCCCGATCGTCACCAGATCGTCAGCCCGGAGCACGTCTGCCGTCGCTCACGGCGACCCCTCGCCCGGCTGCGCGAACCCGTGACGGCGCAGGATCGCTCTCGCAGCCGGTTCGCCGACGAAGTGGACGAAGGCCCTGGCCGCCCCCCTTCCTCCCGGTCCCTTCAAGACGCAGTACCCCTGCTCCAGCGGCTGGTGAAGGTTCTCCGGGATCGTCGCGTGCGCCCCCTTCCGAGCCAACTCGGGAGTCAGCGCCAGGGACAGCGCCAGAATTCCCACGTCCGCGGCGCCGCTCTCGACCAACTCGGCGGTCTGCGACACGTTCTCGCCCAGCACGATCCGGTCCTGCACGACCGACCAGACGCCGGCCCGCTGCAGCGCCTCGCGCGCGCGTTGCCCGTAGGGAGCGTGCTCCGGATTGGCGATGGCGATCCTGCGGAACCGCTTCTCCTTCAGGTCGGCCAACGTCAGGCGCGACACGTCCTCGCGGCCGTTCCAGAGCGCCAAGCGCCCGCGGGCGTACAGCTGAACCGGCCCGTCGCAAAGTCCCTTGCCGGCCAGCCGCGCCGGCAACGCCCGGTCGGCCGAGAAGAAGACGTCGAAGGGCGCGCCATTCTCGATCTGGGTCGCCAGCTTTCCCGACGATCCCAGGATAACCTCGACCCGGGTGCCCGGCCGGACCTTCGCGAACTCGGCCTCGAGCGCCGGCAACACCGGGCGCAGATCCGCCGCCGCCGCCACGCGTACCAGCTCTTCGGCGCCGGCGACTCCGCCCGGGAGCAGGGCTACCAGGACCAGAGCCAGTCCGAGAAAGCCTTTCCTCATCCCGCGCCTCCTGCCCGCTGCCCCTTGCTTCCGTCCGGGAAGCGTATCACCGAAACGACAAAGTGTCAAGAATACGCGACATGCCGAACGCGATGCCGGCAACCTCGCCGGCCGCTCGTGACGCGGAACTCGATACTCAGCGCCTGCCACGCCCGGCAGGCGCGAAACGATCGATCACCGTGCCGATGCGGGAAACGTCGTAGCCCGGAAGCGCGGCCAGGTCCGCCCTCAGGCGCCGGCTGTGCAATAGCTCCAGCATCGCGGCCACGGCTCGGTGCTCCACGAGATCGGCCGGGATGGCCAGATCGAAGCAAATCTCCACTAACGGCACGAAGTCCAGACCGCAGGCGTGTGCGACCGCCCGCAACCCCATGCCGGCATCGGCCCCGCCCGCCGACACCGTACGGGCCACGGCCATGTGACTGGCCACCACGTTCTCATAGCCCCCTATCCGGGCCGCCGGCACCTTCGCCTTTGCCAGGAGGGCGTCGAAGCTCTCGCGGCTGCCGGCACCGGGCTCCCGGTTGACGAATCGGATGCCTGTCCGCGTCAGGTCCGTCATGTCGCGCAGCTTGAGAGGGTTGCCGTGCCTCACCATCAGCCCCTGCTCCCAGCCGGCGAAGGCCACCACGAGCCCGCCGCTGACCGCCAGCGCGCGCCTGGCCTGCGCCACGTTGAATTGCCCGCTCTTCGGATCGCGCACATGGGAGCCGGCCACGTGAGCGCCACCCGCTGAGAGGGCGCCCAGGGCCGCACGGCTGGCCAGCGGCAGCCAAGCCAGCCGCAGCTCCGGATGGCTGCGCTCCAGGTGCGAGGCCAGGATTCCGAGGGCCGGGTCGCAGCCTGCCAGGAAGGCCGTCTCCTCGATCTGACGAGGCTCCGCCAGCAGCCGGGCCGACGCATGTCCCCCCACGTCCTCGAGAACGCCGTCTGCGGGCGAAAATCCCTCCGTCAGGGCCATCTGCTCGACCAGGGGATGCGCCACAATGCTGCCACGCAACCGTGCGAGCGCCAGTCGCACGGGCCCGCGGATGGCTGGCTTCAGCGCCTTCTTCCAGAGCTCGACCCCACAGGTGGGAATCTCGTCGGACAGCCGAAAGATCTCGTCGACCCGGCACCCCAGGACGCGCGCCAACCGCAACGCCGAGGCCGTGTTCGGCAGGTAGTGGCCGGCCTCAATGGAGTTTATCGCCTGGCGCGTCAGGCCCGACCGCTCCGCTAGCGTCTGTTGCGACAGACCGGCTGCGACGCGCACCTCGCGCAGCCTGTTCTCCAGATGCGCGGCCTCGTCTGACTCCGACCACGGCGGCGGAATCGTCGGCGTCCCCCCGAGTTTGCATCGCTGCTTCCTCTCCGGCACGCGGTTCAGTGTAACAGCAGGTGGAACGTCTCCCCGCGCCGCGCCGCCCTTGATCGCCGCCCGATGCCGTGCTAACTTGGGGGCGGCCTCGGGGAGGCCGCGCGAGCGGGAATAGCTCAGTTGGTAGAGCGCCAGCTTCCCAAGCTGGATGTCGCGGGTTCGAATCCCGTTTCCCGCTCCAGTTTTCGTTTTGCGAGCAGGCCGCTGCCCAGCGCCGATGGATGGCATCGTCACTACACCCAGGTATTCCGAGGAGGCGGTGCCGCCACCGCCGTGGAAGGACAAGCTTCAGCGCGGACTGAAGGTAGCCGGACTGCTACTGCTGGTCCTGCTGGTCGCCGTCCCCATCGTGGCAGTCGGTTCGGTTCTCCTGTTCTGGTCGGACATCGACCGCGGCATCCGGGACGCCGCCTCTCGAGCGGAGGGTATCGAGCCGCCCGAGTTGAACGGGCAGGCCCTGACGATGCTGCAACGCAAGCTGCAAGCCGTTCGGATGACGCTGGAGCCTGAGCCCTTCCTCACGATCTCCCTGACCGAACTCAACAGCGCCGTCAACAACCTCTACAACACCGGAGAAATGCCGCAGGGCTTGCCCGTGCTGCGTCTCGAGGGCGAGCAGGGCCTTTTGCGACCGCGAGTGCTCTGGAGCGGGCCGCAGTTCGCCGGTCTGCTCGTGGCTTGCGGATTCTCACCCAAGAGCGCCCTCTACGGTCCGGTTCTGAGCTACTTGCAGCAGCTCCAGCGCTTTCAGCTCGATGTCTGGATCCGTCCGCGTGCCGAGCGCGGAATGCTCACGTGGGACGTGGAGCGCGCGACTCTCGACGGCTTTCGCGTACCCGGGGCGTTCGCCGAGTGGTTGCAACTCAAGGTGCTGCCCCAAGGCAACTGGTGCGTGATAGGGCCACGGACTCGACCTCTCAAGGAATGCCGGATGACGGATCAGGGGCTTTTTCTCAAGTGGGCGCCGGCTTCTCGATGACCGCGGACCTTCGCAGCGGTTATCCTGGCGGGTAGTCCATGGAAAACGTCGTCGATACCCTGATCGGTTGCCTGCAGAACTTTTCCTATCTCGGGATCTTCGTGATCCTGATGCTTTGCGGACTGGGTGTGCCGCTGCCGGAAGAGCCGGTCCTGATCGCCAGCGGCTACGTCGCCTACCAGGAGATCACGGAGCTGCCGCCGACGATCGTCGTGGCGATGGCAGGCATTCTGCTCGGCGATCTGACGGCCTACTTGCTGGGCCGACGTTTTGGCAGCAATCCGGCGCTGCTGAGAGTGGCCAAGCGTTACGTCACGCTGCGCATCCTGGCGAAGGCGCGCCGGTTCCTGCGCGACCACGGCAACCGCACCATTTTCATCGTGCGCTTCATGCCGGGGCTTCGGATGCCCACCTACTTCATCGCAGGCTCGATGGGAGTCCGCCTGGCGGTCTTCGTCGGATACGACTTCTTGGCGGCACTGATCTCAGTGCCCGTCTCCATCATCGCAGCCTGGTACTTCGGACCCGAGATCGACGACGCGCTCAAGTTCACCGGTCGCTTCCACCGCGTCCTTCTGGTGTTCCTGGCGTGTCTGGTCATCTACTGGGTCTGGAGGGCCGTTCGCCGCCACCAGCATCCGGCCCACGGCGGCGTGTCAAAGTCGTCCCAGTCGCGCCAGTAACAGCGTCGCCGCCGCGACTGCCGCCGTCTCTGCTCGAAGGATGTTTCCGTCGAAGCGCGCCATACTCACGCCGCGCGCTCTCAGCGCCTCCAGTTCTTCCTCGGCAAAACCGCCTTCCGGCCCTATGAAAAACGAAAGCGCCAAGCCCTGCCGCGGCTCATAGTCCCGCAGCAGACCGGCAGCGCCATCGGGGTGCAGCGCAACGCCCTGCCCCTGCTCGGTTCCGAGCCTCTCCAGCGCCTCCGCAAGCCCGATCGCGCCTCCCAGCTCAGGCAACCGATGCCGGCCCGACTGCTGACACGCATTCTCCGCAATCGATCGCATGCGCTCTCCCGAGGCTTGCCCCGGCGCCTTTACGGAGTGACGCGCCCGCAGCAGGAAGAAGCTGTCCACCCCCAGCTCCACCGTTTTCTGCAGCGCCCACTCCAGGCGGTCCGACTTGAGCGCCGAGAGGAACAGCCTCACTACCGTCCGCGACTCCGGCGCCACCGGCCGGGACGTCTGAACCGTCGCCCCGGCCAGCCCGCGCCGTCCGCCCTCGAGCCTTGCCGACCACACCTCCGCGCCCCCCCGCGGCACCAGGTCGATCGCCTCGCCGGGCTCCAACCGCAGCACACGCTCCAGGTAGTGGAGCTGCGCGGAGTCGAAGCGAACAGAGTCCCCGGAGCGTTGAGAAGTATCGACGAAAAGATGACGCATGAAATGGGTACCGAATGATCTGCTGGGGCTTCGCCCCAGACCCGAACAAGGGGGCCTGCCCCCTTGGAACCCCATTTGGTAGAGCGACTCTCTCCACTCAACCGGGGGTGGAGGGGGACGAGTCCCCCTCCCCGGGCGCGGGGCAGAGCCCCGCCTTAAAGATTCTTGCTTTTCTCTACGCCCTCGTACTCGCCGCCTTTGCCGCGCTGCGCCGGCGCTTCAGCGCGCTCGTGGCGCCGCTGCCGGCGCGGGGGTGACTGCGCGCGAGGTGTTCGAGGACCGTTTCGCCGTCCACGGGGGCGCCCCTGGACTTTTGACCTTCGCCCCAGATCTCCTCGAGTTTGTAGAAGTCGCGCGTCTCCGGCAGGAAGACGTGGAGCACGACGTCGCCGTAATCGAGGATCTTCCAGGTCGGATTCGCATCGCCCTCCAGGCGTCCCAGCGGCCAACCGTGTTCCTTGCACTTGAGGTACACCGCGTCGGCCAGGGAGCTCGTATGCGTGCTGGAGGAGCCCGAGCAAATGACGAAGTAGTCGGCCAGAATCGTCTTGGCGTTGACCCAGTACACGTCCACGTCGATGGCCTTCATGTCGTCGAGGACTCCGAGGATGAAGCGGACCTTTTCAGGATAGTCGGCCGGAGACGCAGGCGCAGTCTGAGGCAGCTCGAAGGCCTCGTCGTCCGGCAGCGCTGCCGGACGCGGCGCGTGCTGCCGGGGAGGCTTGGCAGCTTGCTTCGGAGCGGACTTGGGCGCGCTCCGCGCGCGGGCGGGCGCGGCCTTCGCCTTGGTGCGGGTCTTCGGCTTCGAATGGATCGGTTTCCTCGCGGCGGGCTTCGCCTTCGCACGCGACTTGATCTTGGTGGGCATCCAGCCTCCTATCGGCTTCCCGATGTATCGGTAGTCAGTCCGGCGGCGGGTCTTCGCTCGGCTTGCCGAGCCGGCCGAGCGCCGCGCGCACGACCTCCCAGGCGAAGCCTCGGCTGGCCAGCCGCGACGCGATCTTGCGCTCGGGCATCTCGGGGGAGCGCCTCAGCATCCCTCGCGCGAGCTCGACGGCCTCGTCGATCTCCCCGTCCTTGCCGCGCCCCTCGGCCAGGACAGCTGCCACAGTCTCACGGGGCACGCCTCGCGCGAGCAACTCGCGCTCCAGCCAGGCGCGGCCGTGGCCGTGCCGCGCTCGGGTGCTCTCGAGAAATCGTTCCGCAAAGCGGCGATCGTCCAGATAGCCGCTTTCGGTCAAGTAGGCCACGGCGTCGGCCGTCTCCTCCGACCGATAGCCGTCGGCCAGCAGCCTCTCGAGCATCCCGCGGCCGGTGAAGTCCCGACGGCCCAGCAGCTCCAGCCCGTGCTCGCGCGCCGTAGCGCTCGGCCGTTCAGGGGATTCGCCGCCGCCGGGACGCGGCAGACGCGACTGCCGTCTCAACCTCGTCCCGGCCGCGGATGATCGGACCATCGAAGGCGCCTGGCTCAGTGCAGCTCGGACTTCTTCTCCTCGCCGTTGTCGGCCTCGGCGCCGTTGGCCGGCGCCCCGCGCTTCGTCGCCTTCTCCAGGATCTTCAGCTCGATCTCGCGCGCCAGATCCTTGTTCTCTCGCAGAAGGGCCTTGGCGTTCTCGCGTCCCTGGCCCAGCTTCGTGTCCCCGTAGGTCAGCCAGGCGCCCGACTTGTCGACGATCTTGTAGGTCACGCCCTCGTCGACGATTCCGCCCTCGCGACTGATTCCCTCACCGTACATGATGTCGAACTCCGTCTGGCGGAAGGGAGGCGCTACCTTGTTCTTGGCCACCTTCACGCGCACGCGATTGCCCGTGATTTCAGTGCCGCTCTCGATGTTGCCGGCGCGGCGGATCTCCAGCCGGCAGGTGGCGTAGAATTTGAGCGCCTTGCCGCCGGTGGTCGTCTCGGGGTTGCCGAACATCACGCCGATCATCATGCGGATCTGGTTGATGAAGATCAGCGCCGTGCGCGATTTCGCGAGCGAACCTGTCAGCTTCCGCATCGCCTGCGACATCAGACGGGCCTGGAGGC
This sequence comes from Candidatus Wallbacteria bacterium, assembly GCA_016199905.1. Taxonomy (GTDB): domain Bacteria; phylum Muiribacteriota; class UBA6191; order JACPRK01; family JACPRK01; genus JACPRK01. The sequence goes on along the minus strand of JACQFU010000285.1, from coordinate 858 downwards.
CCACGTGGCTGTCGCCCATCTCACCCTCGATCTCGGCTCGAGGCACCAGCGCAGCCACGGAGTCGACCACGATGACATCGACGGCGTTACTGCGCACGAGCGTGTCCACGATCTCCAGGGCCTCTTCGCCGGTCCCGGGCTGGCTGACCAGAAGGTCGTCGATGTTGACGCCGAGGTTCCTGGCGTAGACGGGGTCGAGCGCGTGCTCGACGTCGATGAACGCCGCGTTGCCCCCCAGCTTCTGCGCCTCGGCGACGACGTGCAGCGCCAGCGTCGTCTTGCCCGAGGATTCTGGTCCATAGATCTCGGTGATGCGCCCACGCGGGATTCCGCCGACGCCCAGCGCGATATCGAGGCCGATGGCGCCGCTCGGAATGACCTGTACCGACATGTCGGCGTAGGCCTTGCCAAGCCGCATGATGGAGCCCTTGCCGAACTGCTTGACGATCTGCGTCAGCGCGGCTTCGAGCACCTGGTTCTTCTGCTTGCGGGCCTCGTCGACCGGCTGCGCCACCGGTGCCTTTTCCGCAGTCCGTTCCTTTTTGCCCAGATCAGTTGCCACGACTCTGCCTCCTGTCCCCGGTTGCTCCGGGGTCGTTCCGGTCCGCTCGCACGTTCTTGACAAGCGGACCCCGGCGAGGCCGGTGCGGCCCTGCCGGATCGGTCCTGCGACCGATGGCCCGAGATGGTATCCGGCGCGCGTCGTCACGTCCGCTGAAATAGGCTAAAACGCGCTGAAATCCGGTCGGATCTGGCCGATGAGCATACCAGCCGCGCGCTGCCGCTCGAAAGCTTTCAGCGCGATCCGTCCGCCGGCGACATCTCCCCGCTGCGGGGCCTTTCCTCTCGAGTTTCGCG